>NZ_JBNNVQ010000051.1:0-39935 GCF_050280625.1 Pseudomonas sp. NPDC089569 | reverse complement strand
CCGAACAGCATCATCGCCATGCAATGAAAGGTGAAGGCATAGATGTGGTAAAGCGGCAGCGGCGTGACCAGGATCTCGCAACCTTCATTGAGGTTGGAGCCCATCAGCGCCTTGCACTGCAACATGTTCGCCACCAGGTTGCGATGGGTCAGCATCGCGCCCTTGGCCACGCCTGTGGTGCCGCCGGTGTATTGCAGCACTGCGACATCGCTGCTGGCCGGGTTGGCTTCGGTCACTGGCTGGCCATGGCCCTTGCTCAGCACGTCATTGAACTTGACGGCTTTGGGCAGGTGATACGCCGGCACCATCTTCTTCACGTACTTGATCACGCTGTTGATCAGCAGACGCTTGAGCGGTGGCAGCAAGTCGGCCACTTCGGTGACGATCACATGCTTGACGCCGGTCTTGGGCACCACGGTTTCGGCCAGGTGCGCCATGTTGGCCAGGCAGACCAGGGCTTTGGCACCGGAGTCGTTGAACTGGTGTTCCATTTCCCGTGCGGTGTACAGCGGGTTGGTGTTGACCACGATCAACCCGGCGCGAATGGCACCGAACACGGCAACCGGGTACTGCAACACGTTGGGCAATTGCACGGCAATTCGATCGCCCGGCTGCAAATCGGTATGCTGTTGCAGGTATGCAGCAAAAGCCCCGGACAATTCGTACAGCTCACCGTAGGTGATTGTCTTGCCCAGGTTGCTGAATGCCGGTTTGTTGGCGAAGCGCTGGCAGGATTGTTTCAACACTGCCTGAATATTCGGGTACTCATCTGGATTGATGTCAGCAGCAATTCCAGCGGGGTACTTATCCTTCCAAAAGTCTTCGTTCATGGAAGCCCACTCCTCAGCAACGCGAATTCAGCACCGCATTTGATGCGATTATTATTGGTGTTTGATGATAGGTGACTGGCTTTTTCATAAGGCCGAGAAGTCACAAAGCGCGCCGAGAGTAGCAGCTTTGCCAAGGGTCGACTAGAGCCAAAATCGGCCTGATCAGTCACTTTTGTGACTCAAGAATGACAACTGGTCATTTTAGAGCAAATAACCTATATGTCGCTGAAAGCCACGTAATTCGGGGCTTCCACAAAAAAAATCGCGAGCAGGCTCGCTCCCACAGGATCAGGCAGAACCCTGTGGGAGCGAGCCTGCTCGCGATTCGCGCGAAGCGCGGTCATTCACCGATCAGGCGATATCGCGCAACTCCCGCCGTAGAATCTTGCCTACCGGCGTCATCGGCAACGACTCTCGCAGCACAATGTGCTTGGGCACTTTGTAGGCGGTGAAATTCTCTTTGCAATACGCCTTCAGTTCTTCGAGGCTGACCCCGGCTTCACGGGCGACCACGAACAGCTTCACCGCCTCGCCCGAACGCTCGTCCGGCACACCGATGACGGCGCAGTTGGCGACTTTCGGGTGGGCCATGACTACATCCTCGATCTCGTTGGGGTACACGTTGAAACCCGAGACGATGATCATGTCTTTCTTGCGGTCGACGATGCGCACGAACCCGTCGGGATCGATCACGGCAATATCACCGGACTTGAACCAGCCCTCGCCGTCCAGCACCTCGTTGGTCGCATCGGGTTTCTGCCAGTAGCCCTTCATGATCTGCGGGCCCTTGATGCACAGTTCGCCACGCTCGCCCAGCGGTTGCTCGACGCCTTGATCGTCGATGACTTTCAGCGCGGTGCCCGGCACCGGCAGGCCGACCGTGCCGATGCGCGACTGATCGCCGTAGGGGTTGGTGCAGGCCACCGGCGAAGTTTCGGTCAGGCCATAGCCCTCAGTGATGCGGCAACCGGTCAACTGCTCCCAACGTTCAGCCGTGGCCTTGACCAGCGCCGTACCGCCGGAGTTGGTGAGCTTGAGGCTGGAAAAGTCCAGGGTCTTGAAGTCCGGATGGTCCATCAGCGCGACAAACAAGGTGTTGAGCCCCAGCAACGCCGAGAACCGCCAGTTCTTCAGTTCCTTGATGAAAGCGCCGATGTCCCTCGGGTTGGTGATCAGTATGTTGTGGTTGCCGGTCACCATCATGCACATGCAATTGGCCGTGAATGCATAGATGTGGTACAGCGGCAGCGGCGCGATCATCACCTCCTGGCCTTCACGCAGCAGCGGTTGGCCGTCGCTGGCGAACTGACTGAGGCAGGCCCGAGCCTGCTGCATGTTGGCTACCAGGTTGCCATGGGTCAGCATCGCGCCCTTGGCCAGGCCGGTGGTGCCGCCGGTGTATTGCAGGACGGCGATGTCCTTGAGGCCGACTTTCAGCGGCTTGATGCTCCGGCCTCGCCCCTGGTGCAGCGCGCTTCTGAAGGAAATGGCCTGGGGCAAGGAATAGGCCGGGATCATTTTCTTGACCTTGCTCACCAGCGTGTTGACCAGCCAGCCCTTGGCCGCAGGCATCAGGTCGCCCATCTTCGCTTCGATCAGGTACTGGATGTCGGTGTCGGGCAGCACTTCCTGGACCTTCTGCCCGAACATGTTCAGGTACACCAATGCGCGGGCGCCGGAATCCTTGAACTGGTGACGCATCTCCCGCGCGGTGTACAGCGGGTTGGTATTGACCACGATCAGACCGGCACGCAGGGCGCCGAACACGGCAATCGGGTATTGCAGGACATTGGGCATCTGCACCGCGATGCGATCCCCCGGCACCAGGTCGGTGTGGGCTTGCAGATAGCCGGCGAACGCCGCGCTGTGACGTTCCAGTTCGGCATAGGTCAGGGTCACACCCATGTTGCTGAACGCCGGGCGGTCAGCAAACTTCTTGCAGGAACGCTCGAACACCTCAAGAACCGACTTGTACTCGGCGACATCAATGTCCAGGGGTACGCCGGCCGGGCGTTTGTCATTCCAGAAATCAGGTTGCATTGTTCTTGTCCTCTTTACCTGAGCCTATCCGGGGCCGCTTTTGTGTCATGTCCCTGTTTTCCCTCAAAAACAGAAAACGAAAAGCGGAGCTTCAGGGACACTAGCAGCTATGGCGAATCAGGCAAATATGCGCACAAGTGTCATTGACCGCGTGAATCTTGCTGCCGCGGCGCGGGCTGATCGACGACGGATGCGCTATACAATGCATCCACATAAAACCCGTACCCTGTAGGAGCGAGCACGCTCGCGATGTAATCCGAAGCGCCGCGGGCTTTCAGGTAGCCAGCGTTATCGTTGACGTCCATCGCGAGCGTGCTCGCTCCTACAGGGAAATCCGAACAGGAAGCGCCATGATCCATGACACGTTCTGGCTGACCACCAGCGACCACAGCCGTCTCTTCGTCAACCAGTGGCTGCCCGATGGCAATCTCAAGGCCATGATCCTGCTGGCTCACGGCATGGCAGAACACAGCGGCCGCTATGCGCACCTGGCCGAAAAACTCTGCGCCGAAGGCTACGGCGTTTGCGCGCCGGATCAGCGCGGCCATGGCAAAACTGCCGAGAGCGGGACACTCGGCCATTTCGCCGACAAGGACGGCTGGGCCAAAGTGGTGGGTGACCTGGCGTGTCTCAACCAGCACATCGGCCAGAAACACCATGGCGTGCCGATCCTGCTGCTGGGCCACAGCATGGGCAGCTACATCGCCCAGGGGTATCTGCTGCATCACAGCGCCAGCCTGCAAGGCGCCATTCTCAGCGGCTCGAATTTCCAGCCGGTGTCGCTTTATCGTGCGGCCCGCCAGATTGCCCGTCTCGAACGCCTGCGCCAGGGCCCCAAGGGGCGTAGTGCACTGATCGAATGGCTTTCATTCGGTTCCTTCAACAAGTCATTCAAACCAACGCGCACCTCATTCGACTGGCTCAGTCGTGATCCGGCGCAGGTGGACCTGTACGTCAACGACCCGCTCTGTGGCTACCGCTGCACCAATCAATTGTGGATCGATTTGCTTGGTGGGTTGCAGCAAATCAGCAAAGCGTCCAATCTCGCCCAGATCGACCCGGGCCTGCCGTTGCTGGTAATCGGCGGCGAATGTGATCCGGTGAGCGAGGGCAAGCGTCTGAAAGATCTGGCCAGCGCCTTGCGCGGGGCCGGCAGCCGGAACCTGCAATTGAAAATCTACCCGCAGGCCCGTCACGAACTGTTCAATGAAACCAATCGCGATGAAGTGACTGCCGATGTGCTGGCCTGGATAGCCCAGACACTGAACAACCCTCGACCCCATCGAGCCGAATAGTTTTTTCTTCAAATTCGTCACAGGAATTGAGACAGATGACCCAGGTTACCAATACCCCTTACGAAGCCCTCGAAGTCGGCCAGACCGCCAGTTTCAGCAAGACGGTCGAAGAGCGTGATATCCAGTTGTTCGCCGCGATGTCGGGCGACCACAACCCGGTGCACCTGGACGCCGAATACGCCGCCGGCACCATGTTCAAGGAACGCATTGCCCACGGCATGTTCAGCGGTGCGCTGATCAGCGCCGCGGTCGCCTGCGAGTTGCCTGGGCCGGGCACCATCTACATCGGTCAGCAAATGAGTTTTCAGAAGCCCGTGAAGATCGGCGACACCCTGACCGTGCGCCTGGAGATTCTGGAGAAACTGCCGAAGTTCCGTGTTCGCATCGCCACGCGCGTCTTCAACCAGCGCGATGAACTGGTGGTGGACGGCGAAGCGGAAATCCTGGCGCCGCGTAAACAGCAAAGCGTGACTTTGACGCAGTTGCCGGAAATCAGCATCGGCTGATTGGCCAGTCAAAAACCAATGTGGGAGCGAGCCTGCTCGCGATTGTGGTGGATCAGTCAACATCAATGTTGAATGTCAGCCTTTATCGCGAGCAGGCTCGCTCCCACAGTTCATTTAGCTTTATTTACGAACGTGCCCGTGCCTGGTTACGCAGGGCCTTTACCTGATCGTGATTGCGCTGCACGCCGTGGTACTGGCGTTCGACGATGTCACGAATGCCCAGCAGATTGTGCTTGTTGATTTTTTCCATGGCATCTCGATAGGCCTTCATCGCGTGATCCTCACCGCGCTCGGCTTCGTTGAGCACCGCCTCTTCGTCCTTGCCGGTGAACATCGATTTCACATCGACCCAGCGACGATGCAAGTCGCCACTGACGCTGGTTGAGGTTTCCGGATCCCCGCCCATCGAGCGCACTGCGGCCTGCAGTTCGGCCGCAGCAGTGGCGCAACCGGCAGCCCGTTGCACGAACAGGGTTTTGAGTTCAGGGTGTTTGATGTCTTCAGCGCACGTCTTGAACCCTTCCTGACCGTCCTTGCTGGTTTCAATCAGGTCATTGAGTACAGAGATCGCTTCTTTATTCATGTCGGTCATTTTTCAATTCCTTGCGGTGGATGAAAGATGCCAGGGTCGTTGCAGCGTGCATGCCAGCCAAAAACCACCGAATGACTCGTTGTTTTTCAAGGGGTTGTAATGGTTCGTGAAATCTGTGGCCGTTTCTTTTGCATGATCTGTCATTTGGCCTGCATGCAGAATGCCTGTATTTTCCCGACTGTTCGAAACAGGACGACTGAGCGATGAACCCTGAAAAACTTGAACTGCTGATCACCCGGCAAATGCCCTTCGGCAAATACAAGGGCCGAATCATTGCAGACTTGCCTGGCCCCTACCTGAACTGGTTTGCCCGGGAGGGTTTCCCCCACGGTGAATTGGGCGGCCTGCTGGCGCTGATGCATGAAATCGATCACAACGGTTTGTCGGAGTTACTCGAACCCCTGCGCGTCAAACACGGCAAACCCGCCCCTCGACACTGACGTGTCCTGCCCCTGATTGAGTAGCCCATGCCCGACAATACCCGCCGCGCCCGAGACGAAGCTTTCTGGCAGACCTTTGCCGATCGCTACGACCTGCAACCGGGCCCGATCAACCTGGAAAACGGATACTTCGGGCGCATGTCGCGCACGGTGGTCGAGGAGTACCAGCGCAACATCGAGCTGATCAATCGCGGCAATTCAGTGCATGTGCGCCAGCGTTTCGAACAGGGCGACAGCATGAGGATCCAGGCGCAGGTGGCCAGGTTGATGGATGTACCCACCGAAGCCATCGCCCTCACCCGCAACGCCTCGGATGGCTTGCAGTCGTTGATCCGCAACTACAACCGCCTGCAACCGGGCGACCAGGTGCTGATCTGCGATCTGGAATACGACACCGTCAAGGGTGCGATGCGCTGGCTGGCGCGCCATCGCGGCGTCGAAGTCATCGAGATCCAGCACCAGCACCCTGCCAGTTACGAAAGCCTGCTGGCCACCTATCGCGAAACGTTCGCCCGCTATCCGCGACTCAAGTTGATGGCCCTGACCCACGTCACCCATCGCACCGGCCTGGTCATGCCGGTACAGGCAATCGCAGCCGCCGCCAGCGAACACGGCATCGATGTCATCCTCGACGGTGCCCATGCGCTGGGCCAGCTGGAGTTCAACCTCGATGAGCTGGGTATCGCTTTCGCTGCCTACAACCTGCACAAGTGGATCGGCGCACCGCTGACCCTGGGCTTTCTCTACATTGCCCCGGATCGCCTGGCGGACATCGACCCGGACATGGGCGAAATGCATTTCCCGTTCGACGACATACGTGCCCGCACCCCCTACAGCACGCCCAACATCCCGGCATTGCTGACCCTGCCACTGGTGCTCGAAGAGCACTGGGCCATGGGTGGCGCGGCAGCCAAGGGCTCGCGTCTCAATTACTTGCGTAACCTGTGGGTGCGCAGCGCCCGGGAATTGCCCGGCGTCGAGGTGCTGACCCCGGATGACCCGCGACTGTATTGCGGCATCACGTCGCTGCGCTTTACTGCGCAGGCCGATCAGCAGGCGATGGTTGAACGGCTGCTCAAGGACTACAACCTGTTCACCGTGGTACGCACCGGCGCGGCGTGCGGCCCGTGCATCCGAATTACGCCGGGACTGACCACCACTGCCGAACACATGCAGCAGTTAATCACGGCGCTCACACATCTAACTGAATTCACTACCTGACCCTGTAGGAGCGAGCATGCTCGCGATGGTCGTCAACGATAACGCGGGAAACCTGATGCCCCGCGGTGTTCTCAGGTTCTTTCGCGAGCATGCTCGCTCCTACAGGAACAGCGAGGTTTCTACGGGCAAAAAAAAACGGTGCACCGACCAAGCGCACCGTAAAGCCGTAGAACACACAACGAAGTGTCGGGTGAAGCAATCAGTCCAGCAGCGCCAACGCCTCGGCGGTGCATTCCTGAATGCGGGCCCAGTCGCCGTTCTTGACCCACTCCGGATCAAGCATCCAGCTACCGCCCACGCACATGACGTTTTTCAATGCCATGTAGCTCTTGATATTGGCCGGACCCACGCCACCGGTCGGGCAGAATTTCACTTCGCCGAACGGTCCGCCCAGGGCCTTGATGGCGGCGACGCCACCACTGACTTCCGCCGGAAACAGCTTGAAGCGGCGATAGCCCAGGCCATAGCCCTCCATGATGCCCGAGGCGTTGCTGATGCCCGGCAACAGCGGAATCGGGCTGGCGACACTGGCTTCCAGCAGGTCGCGGGTGATGCCCGGCGTGACGATGAACTGCGAACCCGCCGCTTCCGCGGCAGCCAGCATGTGGCGATCGAGCACGGTACCGGCACCGGTCACCAGCTCCGGACGCTGTTCGCGCAGGATCTGGATGGCCTTGAGACCGAATTGCGAACGCAGGGTCACTTCCAGGGCAGTCAGGCCACCCGCTGCGAGGGCATCGGCCAGTGGCAGGACATCCTGTTCGCGGGCGATGGTGATCACCGGCAGGATCCGCGCCTTGGCGCAGAGGCTGTCGATCAGGGCAACTTTGTCCGCCATGGAAACGGTCGGGGATTGTTTTGTCATAGCGGCTGTTCCTTGGCTCATGGGCACCAGTAAATCTCTAACGTGGGTTGCAAAAACGCGCGAATCGGCAATGCGGTAACGTCGTCACCGGCCAGTGCGGTATCGAGGGTGGTCAGCTTGGACTGACCGGAAATCGACAGAACTTTATGTCTGGCCGAAGCCAGCAGCGCACGACTCATGGTCAGGCGCTGATGTGGCACGGTCGGTGCCAGCATCGGGTAGCAACGACGGCTGCCGTCGGCCTGCAGGGCCTGGGCAAGATTCGGGCTGCCGGGGAACAGCGACGCCGTGTGGCCATCGTCGCCCATGCCCAGCACCAGCACGTCGATCGCCGGTAATTCGGCGAGCAGGCGGTCGGCCTGGTCGGCCGCTTGCTCAAGATTCGCTGTCGCGCTGTACAGGCTCAGGAACTGCGCCTTGGCTGCCGGCCCTTGCAGCAGATAACGCTTGAGCAGACCGGCATTGCTGTCGGCGTGTTCCACCGGCACCCAGCGCTCGTCCGCGAGGCTGATCACCACGTTCGACCAGTCCAGAGCCTGCTTGGCCAGGTGCTGGAAAAACGCCACCGGACTGCGCCCGCCAGAAACCACCAGAGTGGCGGTCCCCTGGGCGTCGATGGCCTCACTCAGTTGCCTGGCCACGTTCAATGCCAGCTTTTCAGCCAGCAGAGCCGGGCTCTTGAACGCATGGGCAGTGACGCCACGAGGCAGTTTCAAATCAGATATCGCCATACCACGACCTCCCGTCCCGCGTGATCAGAGCAATGGAGCTCATCGGTCCCCAGGACCCGGCCGCATAGGGCTTGGGCGCATCGCCGGACTTTTTCCATCCAGCGATCAACTGGTCACACCACTTCCACGCGGCTTCGATTTCATCTTTGCGAACAAACAGGTTCTGATTGCCGCGCATCACTTCCAGCAACAACCGCTCGTAGGCATCGGGAATCCGTGCGCTGCGCCAGGTGTCGGAAAAATTCAGCTGCAACGGACCACTGCGCAGCTGCATGCCCTTGTCCAGGCCTTGGTCCTTGGTCATCACACGCAAGGAAATGCCTTCGTCCGGCTGCAGGCGGATAATCAGTTTGTTGCTGATTTGCAGGCGCTGCTCGGGAGCGAAGATGTAGTGCGACGGTTCCTTGAAGTGGATGACGATCTGCGACAGCTTCTGCGGCATGCGCTTGCCGGTACGCAGGTAGAACGGCACGCCCGCCCAGCGCCAGTTACGGATGTCCGCACGCAGGGCGACAAAGGTTTCGGTGTCGCTCTGGGTATTGGAGTTGGGTTCTTCCAGGTAACCCGGCACCGCTTTGCCTTCGCTGTGCCCGGCGATGTACTGGCCACGCACCACTTGAGTGGTCAGGCCTTCCGGGCTGATCGGCGCCAGCGCCTTGAGGACCTTGACCTTCTCATCGCGAATGCTGTCGGCGGAGAGGTCGGCCGGCGGGTCCATGGCGATCAGGCAAAGCAGCTGCAACAGGTGATTCTGGATCATGTCGCGCAGTTGACCGGCCTTGTCGAAGTAACCCCAGCGGCCTTCGATGCCGACCTTCTCGGCCACGGTGATTTCCACGTGGGAGATGTAGTGCTGGTTCCACTGGGTTTCGAACAGGCTGTTGGCAAAACGAAGGGCGATCAGGTTCTGGACGGTTTCCTTGCCCAGATAGTGGTCGATGCGATAGGTGCGGTTTTCCGGGAAGAACTGCGCCACGGCATCGTTGACCTTGCGCGAAGACTCCAGGTCCGAACCGATGGGCTTCTCCAGCACGACACGGGTGTTTTGCGCCAGCCCGACCTTGGCCAGGTTTTCGCAGATGGCGCCGTACACCGCTGCCGGCGTGGCGAAATAAGCGATCACACGTTGCGCGCTACCGGCCCTTTCCGCCAGGGCCAGATAGTCTTCGGGCTGGAGGAAATCGACATGCAGGTAGCTCAAACGCGCGAGAAAACGTTCGACGACGGCTTCGTCCAGCTCTTTGGCCCCGACGTAGCGGCGCAGCTCGGCGGCGATAAACGCCAGATGCTGTTGTTCGCTGCCCGGCTCACGGGCCAGCGCGATGATTCGCGTGTCCTCATGCAGAAGACCTGCGCCATCGAGCTGATAAAGGGCTGGAAACAGCTTGCGCAGCGCCAGATCGCCAAGGGCGCCAAACAAGGCAAAGGTGCACGGTTCAACCGTAATCGAAAGCATGATGTTTGTTCTTTTATCAAGTTAGGTAACAAATACCTTTTTTCAAGGCATCACTCAAGGAAAAATGTAGTAATAAACACAACATTTTCTCAAAATACAGATTCCGAGTGGTGGTCGGTCGGAGCCATCAGTAGGATAGGCCACCGTTACGGGCCTCACCAAAGGCCCCTTTTTGCATAGCCTTGCGCTTATCGGCGCAGGTGAATCAAGGAAATCCCTATGGACCGCGTGCGAAATTTACTGGAGCAGATCCAGAATCGCCTTGAAGAGCTGAACAAGGCGGAACGCAAAGTCGCCGAGGTGATCCTGCTCAATCCACAGCAGGCCACCCGGTTCAGCATCGCCGCCCTCGCCCAGGCCGCGTCGGTCAGCGAGCCGACGGTCAACCGTTTTTGCCGCTCGTTCGGCGTCAGCGGCTATCCCGAACTCAAGCTGCAACTGGCTCAGAGCCTGGCCAGCGGCGCGGCGTACGTCAGCCGCGCGGTCGAGGCCGACGACAACCCGCAAGCCTATACCCAGAAGATCTTCGGCAGTGCCATTGCCTCGCTGGACAGCGCTTGCCAGGCACTGGACCCGAACCTGATCAGCCGCGCCGTCGACCTGTTGATCCAGGCCCGGCAGATCCACTTCTTCGGCCTCGGTGCTTCCGCTCCGGTGGCGCTGGATGCGCAGCACAAGTTCTTCCGCTTCAACCTGGCCGTGACCGCCCATGCCGACGTATTGATGCAACGCATGATTGCGTCGGTGGCGCACACCGGCGAGCTGTTCGTGATCATTTCCTACACCGGCCGCACCCGTGAACTGGTGGAAGTGGCGCGCATCGCCAGGGAGAACGGCGCATCGGTGCTCGGCCTGACCGCAGAAAACTCGCCGCTGGCCAAGGCCAGCACCTTGAGCCTGAACATTCCGCTGCCGGAAGACACCGACATCTATATGCCGATGACGTCGCGAATCATCCAGCTGACCGTGCTGGACGTGCTCGCCACCGGCATGACCTTGCGCCGGGGCGTGGATTTCCAGCCGCATCTGCGCAAGATCAAAGAGAGCTTGAATGCCAGCCGGTATCCGGTGGGTGATGAGTTCAACTGAGTTCCGAGACTCTGTATTGAATGTTCCGGCCCCATCGCTGGCAAGCCAGCTCCCACAATGTCCGTGTTGTACACAAAATTTGTGACCGCCATTGAAACCTGTGGGAGCTGGCTTGCCAGCGATGAGGCCAGTTGTCACAACACAGGCCTAGGCCGACGCCCGCGCCTGCAAACTCAAATGCGCCCGCTCCCCCGGCGCCAGGCACAGACTGTCGGTGCCGCCACTCGCCGCTTCCACGCAGACGAACTCCGATATCTCGTTCCAGCTCACACCGAGCAATGGCCGCGACCCCGGGTGCCAGACCACCGTGTCGGCCGTGTCACCGGTATCGATGCACAACGCCCGCTGCCAGGCGTGATCGTTGAGCTGCAGTTCCCCGTCATGCTGGAACACCCGCTGGCAGCCACCATCGACACGCAACTCGCCTTCCTGCTGGCAAACCTGGCGGTTCAAATGGTCGTAGCCTTGCACGCCTTCCAGTCCAGACAGCGCTACCTCACCGACATCACCAATACGCCAGTAGGCATGCAAAGCCTGACTCAATTGGCAAGGCAGGTCGTCGTGATGCTCGGTACTCAGGCGCAAATCCATGCGTTCACCCAGGTGAGCGTGCAGGTCCACTTGCCAGTCACATAGCTCAAGCTGCCAGTGCAGACGCACGCCATCGTCATCACTGCTGCTGTCGATCAGTTTCCAATCGAGCAACCGCGCCCAGCCATGGGACGGCCAGGCGTTTTCGCTCGGATGACGCCCGTACCACGGCCAGCACACCGGCACCCCTCCGCGAATGGCCCCCACTTGCGGCCATTTCGCCGCGCACCACAACCAGGGCTTCTGCCCCTTGGGTTGAAAGTGCAGCAACTGCGCGCCCTGGCGACTGAACACCGCCTGACAGAGCGGATGGTCGATCACCAACACGTCGCGCTTCTGATAGCGCTCCCACGCAAACACCGGACGTTCGCGCAAGGATTTGAAGAAGCGTTGTAGCGGATGCTCAAGCATGTGCCACGGTCCTGAAAATCATCTGACACCGGGGTGCGCCGCCCCCAAAAAAAAGCGGACAGCCTTGGCTGCCCGCAAATATGCGCACATGAGGAGGAGCTTATCGCAGTCGCGTCAGAACACCGACTGAATTTTCAGGCCGGCCACCAGCGCGTTGTCCACTTCATCCACACCGCCCGGGTGAGTGATGTATTGCAGGTTCGGGCGCACGGTCAGCCAGTTGGTGACGTGGAAGCCGTAGTTGAGCTCGTAGTTGTACTCGGTCTCGCGCAACGGCGAGAACAACGGGTCTTCGTATTCGGTGACACCATTGGCGGCGTTGGTCAGCTCGGCGTTTTTCTTCACGTCATCGTTGACATGGATACGCGCGAAACCGATCCCGACGTCATCCTTGGGACGTGCATCGAACGGCCCCTTGTACACCAGCATCAACGACTGGTAGTTGTCGATGAAGTTGGTGTCCTTGTCGTGGAAAGTCGCGTTGGCCGCAATGTTCAGGCCGCGCGAAGCATCGCCATTGTGGCTGGTGAGTTGCTGCTGCGCGACGAACCAGTAGCCGTGCTTGCTGTCGTGGACGCGATAAGGATTGCCTGTGGTCGCGGCATTCTGACCGTTGTCGTCCTCGAGAACGTCGTCGGCAGGCGAGGTGCTTTTGTAGTAACCGACACGGTATTCACCCGGCAGGTTGTTGACCTTCGGCGACCACACCAGCTCGACCGGCAGGACGGTGCCATTGGTGCCACTGCCGCTGAGCTTGAAGCCGTTACCGTGCTCCAATTGCGAGGTGTTCTGGTTGTACGCACCGATCTGCGCGTAGAGCTCGTCATTGATGTTGTACTTCACGCGGATAGCCGCCTGGCTGACCGGCCAGTTGTACCAGATGTTGGTGGCCCAGTTACCCACCTGGGACCCACAGAACGCCAGGTTCTGGAAATCGCACGGGAAGGTGTTGAAGTCTTCGCCTTCACCGAAGTAACCGGCCTTGACGTCCAGTTTGTTGTCGAAGAACTGATGCTGAATCCACAGTTGCGTCAGACGGACCATATGACCGCGACCGAAGACTTCCTGAGAGGAGCTCAAGGTGCCGGCACGCGGGTCGCCGATACGGTCGTTGGAGATGTTCTCACCGTTACGGTTGGTGAGCTGGATCTTGGCCTGGGTGTTGTCCCAGCCGAGCAGTTTTTGCAGGTCCAGCGCCGCGCCCAGGCCGAACTGGTCGCTGTAACGCGCGGTCTTGTCGTCGTTGAAGCCGCCATGCAGGTTGCCGCCCACTTCACCGACATAGTCCATCTTGATGTCGATGCCCTGCTCGATCAGTTTGGTACGCTCGCCGCCCCAGTCGCCCGTCATCCATTTGGAGTCGGAGCTGAACGCTTCATCGGCCATCGCATTGCCGGCCAGAACCAGTGCTGCCGCCGCTGACACCTGGCAGATCAACCGGGCCTTGTTCTTCATCTTCATCCCTACATCCTCGTTTTATTGTTATTAACTTTTCTTCTTTAACGCGGTTACATCGGTTGCGACACGCGACAGGCCGCGCATCGCGAATTCCCCCGGACCTGTAGGAGCGAGCACGCTCGCGATGGACGTCAACGATGACGCTGGAAGCCTGACACCCCGCGGTGTTCTCAAGTCCATCGCGAGCGTGCTCGCTCCTACAGGTTGTTCTTCAGCGGCCTTTGAATTGGGTGACGTTGGCGGCTCGGGTTTCGGTTTGCGACAGGCCGGCAGCCCCCAGGCGTTCGCCGCTCTTGGCATCGAACAGCAGCACCTTGGCCGGATCGAATTGCAGGTTCAGCGTCTCGCCTACCGTCGGTGCGACATCGGGCGCCATGCGGCAGCACACCTTGGTGTCGTTGAGGTTGACGAAGACCAGGGTGTCGGGGCCGGTCGGTTCGGTGACCTGGACTTCGGCGCGAATGGTCGGCAAACCGTTGGCCTCGCCGTTGGCCAGCACGATCTGCTCCGGGCGAATGCCGAGTATCACTTCGCGGTCTTCCAGGCCCGCGTCCTGCATACCCAGTGGCAACTCGCAACGGGCCTGGCCGCTATCGAGCAAGGCCAGCAGACGACCGTCCTTGCGCTGCAATCGCAACGGGATGAAGTTCATCGGCGGCGAGCCGATGAAGCTCGCCACGAACAGGTTGGCCGGATCGTTGTAGATCTGCTTCGGCGTGCCGAACTGTTGAATGATCCCGTCCTTCATCACCGCCACTTTGTCACCCAGGGTCATGGCTTCGATCTGGTCGTGGGTCACGTAGACCGTGGTGGTTTTCAGACGCTGGTGCATCAGTTTCATTTCGGTGCGCATCTCGACCCGCAGCTTGGCGTCGAGGTTGGACAGCGGTTCGTCGAACAGGTAGATCTTCGGCCGCCGCGCCAGCGCCCGACCCATCGCCACACGCTGTTGCTGGCCACCGGAAAGTTGGCCGGGCTTGCGGCCGAGCAGGTGTTCGATCTGCAGCAACTTGGCCACGCGAGCGACTTCCTCGTCGATTTCGGCGGTCGGCATTTTGCGGATCTTCAGGCCGAAGGCGATGTTGTCGCGCACGCTCATGGTCGGGTACAGCGCGTAGGACTGGAACACCATGGCGATGTCGCGATCCTTGGGGCTCATGCCGCTGATGTCGGCACCATCAACCAGGATCGCTCCGCCGCTGATGCTTTCAAGGCCGGCAATGCAGTTCATCAAGGTGGACTTGCCGCAACCGGACGGCCCCACAAGGATCAAAAATTCCCCGTCATCGATCTTCAGCTCGATGTTTTTCAGGGTGTCCGGCAAACCGGCGCCATAGGTCTTGTTGACGTTGCGTAATTCGAGAGTTGCCATGTTTCTACCCCTTGACCGCGCCGGACGTCAGCCCACGCAGGAAATACTTGCCAGCGAATATGTAGACCAGCAGTGTCGGCAGCCCGGCGATCATCGCGGCGGCCATATCAACGTTGTATTCCTTGACCCCGGTGCTGGTGTTGACCAGGTTGTTCAGGGCCACGGTGACGGGCTGGGCATCGCCACTGGCGAAGACCACGCCGAACAGGAAGTCATTCCAGATCTGGGTGAACTGCCAGATCAGGCAGACCATCACGATCGGGATCGACATCGGCAGCAGGATCTTCCAGAAGATCGTGAAGAAGCCCGCGCCATCCAGGCGCGCCGCCTTGACCAGCGCATCCGGCACACTCACGTAGTAGTTGCGGAAGAACAGCGTGGTGAACGCCAGGCCATAGACCACATGCACCAGCACCAGCCCGGAGGTGGTGTTGGCCAGGCCGAACTTGCCGAGGGTGAACGAGGCCGGCAACAGCACGGTCTGGAACGGCAGGAAGCAGCCGAACAGCAGCAGGCCGAAGAACAGTTGCGAACCCTTGAAGCGCCACATCGACAGCACGTAGCCGTTCATCGCACCGATAAACGTGGAGATCAGCACCGCCGGCACGGTGATTTTCACCGAGTTCCAGAAGTAGCCGCCGACCACGTCCCAGGCCTTGATCCAGCCGATGCCGTCGACCACCGCCGGCCAGCTCAGCAGGTTGCCGGTGCGGATATCTTCCGGCGTTTTGAAGCTGGTCAGCAGCATCACCACCAGCGGGATCAGGTACACCGCCGCGGCCAGCAACAGCGTTGCGTAGATGGCCACGCGGCTGAAACTCAGCCTCGGCTTACCGAATTGATTAGTCATGGCGCTTGCCTCGCAATTCGGAGTACAGGTACGGCACGAGGATGGTCAGTACGGCGCCGAGCATCAGCATGGCGCTGGCCGAACCGATGCCCATCTGGCCACGGCTGAAGGTGAAGGAGTACATGAACATCGCCGGCAGGTCGGACGAGTAGCCGGGACCGCCGGCCGTCATCGCCGCCACCAGGTCGAAGCTCTTGATCGCGATGTGCGCCAGGATCATGAAGGCGCTGAAGAACACCGGACGCAGGCTCGGCAGCACGATCTTCAGGTAGATGGTCGGCAGGCTCGCCCCGTCGACCTGCGCGGCACGGATGATCGATTGATCGACACCACGCAGGCCGGCCAGGAACATCGCCATCACAAACCCGGAGGCTTGCCACACGGCCGCGATCACCAGGCAATACACCACGCGATCCTGATCCACCAGCCAGTCCAGGCGAAAGCCTTCCCAACCCCAGTCACGCAGCATCTTGTCCAGACCCAGGCCTGGGTTGAGCAACCATTTCCACGCCGTACCGGTGACGATCATCGACAGCGCCATCGGGTACAGGTAAACGGTGCGGATGAAGCCTTCCTTGCGAATGCGCTGGTCCAGCAACACGGCGAACAACACGCCGAGCACCAGGCTGATGGCGATGAACAGGCCGCCGAATACCGCCAGGTTCTTGCTCGCGACCCACCAGCGGTCGTTGTCCAGCAGGCGCATGTATTGCTGCAGGCCGACCCACTTGTAGCTCGGCATGAAGCTGGAATTGGTGAAGGACAGAATGAACGTCCAAATGATGTAACCGTAGAAGCCCACCAGCACGATCAGCATGCTCGGCGCGAGTACCAGCTTGGGTAACCAGCGTTGCAGTGCATCGAAGGGCGAGGCTTTGCTGAAAATCGCGACAGAGCTCATCGGGATAGTCCAGGTGAAGAGGTAAGGTCAGAGGGCCACCCTTGTGGGAGCGAGCCTGCTCGCGATAGCGGTGCATCAGTCGACATTGATGTTGAATGTCAGTCAGCCATCGCGAGCAGGCTCGCTCCCACAGATGGGGCCCTCAATGCGAGGAGTTACTGCGCCGCCTTGACCGCCGACGCCAGTTGGGCGCTGGCCTTGGCCGGGTCGGCATCCTTGTCGTTCATGAAGTTGGTGACCACATCGAAGATCGCGCCTTGCACGGCCAGGGACGTGGCCATGTTGTGCGCCATGCTCGGTTGCAGGCCGCCGGTCTTGTCGTCCGCGATGAAGTCGGTGGCCGACTTCTGCGCGCACTCATCGAAACCGAGCTTGCCCATCTCACTGAGCATGTCGTTGCGCACCGGGATCGACCCCTTGTTCATGCTGAAGACTTTCTGGAAGTCGGTGCCCAATGCGACTTTGGCCAGGTCTTGCTGGGCCGCGATGTCACCCTTGCGGTCGGCTTTCAACTTGAACACCGCCAAAGAGTCGATGTTGTAGGTGAAGGCTTTTTCGGTGCCCGGGAACGCCACGCACTGATAGTCCTTGCCGGCGACTTTCCTGGCCGCGGTCCACTCGCTCTTGGCCCAGTCACCCATCATCTGCATGCCGGCCTTGCCGTTGATGACATCGGCCGCCGCGATGTTCCAGTCACGACCGGCGCGGTTGGGGTCCATGTAGGTGGTGATCTTTTTCAGCTCGGTGAAAGCCTTGGTCATCTCCGGGCCGGAGAGGGTTTTCTGGTCCAGGTCCACCAGGGCTTTCTTGTAACCATCGGCGCCCATGACCGACAACACCACGTCTTCGAACACGGTACTGTCCTGCCACGGCTGACCACCGTGGGCAAGGGCGATGAAGCCTGCAGCCTTCAACTTGTCGCCGGCGGCATAGAATTCTTCGAGGGTAGTCGGCGCCTTGTCGATGCCGGCCTTCTTGAACACTTCCGGGTTGATCCACAGCCAGTTGACGCGGTGGATGTTCACCGGCACGGCCACGTAATCGCCTTCGTATTTGACGGTGTCGGAGACTTTCTTCGACAGCAGACCATCCCAGTTTTCCGACTTGGCCACTTCAGTCAGCGCGTCGGTGCTCAGCAGGCCGGTGCTGCCCCACTCCTGGATGTCCGGCCCCTTGATCTGGGCAACACCCGGCGGGTTGCCGGCCACCGCGCGACTCTTGAGCACGGTCATGGCCGTGGAACCGCCACCACCGGCAACTGCGCCGTCCTTCCAGGTGAAGCCGTCTTTTTCGACTTGAGCCTTGAGCACATCGACCGCGGCCTTTTCACCACCGGACGTCCACCAATGCACGACTTCCACGGAACCTTTGGATTCGGCGGCCAGGACGCTCAGGGGGAGTGCAGACAGGGAGACGAGAGAAATGACAGTAGCGAGGCGAGAAATCGCATTCATCTAGAAGTACCTTTCTTGTTGTTATGCATTGCAAGTCTGGTGCTTGCGCTGCATAGGAGTTTAAACAGGGCACGTCCCTTCTCAGGTAACGAAGGGACGTGCGAATGTCACCACATGGTTACACAGGAGCGCTCTGGGACAACGCTGCCAGCGCACTGGCCATGCTCGGCGCCAGGGGCAGGCGCGGAATCAGCAGCGCTTGCCAGGCGTGATAGAGGTCGGGTTTACCGGACCAGATGTCAGCACTCGGACGATTCACCGGGTCGAGTTCGTGGTGCCAGCTGCCATCGCATCGGTCGATGAAATGACTGTCACAGAATTCCCAGAATAGTCGGTACCAGGCCTCGTATTGCGCATCGCCAGTGCGCTTGAGCAAGGCACTGGCGGCGGCACTGGCTTCGCAATGGGTCCAGTGCAGACGATGGCGGACCACCGCGCGGTTGTCCCAGTCGAGCGTGTAGACAAGGCCCGGTGCACCATCGACCTGCCAGCCATGCAGGCAGTTTTGCCTGAAGAGTTTTTGCGCATCGGTGACCAGCCAGCCCGGCGTAAGCATCCCGGCCCGCCCCCGTGATGCTTCCAGGTGCAACAGCAATCGCGCCCACTCGAAGCCATGACCCGGTGTGGTGCCGTAAGGCCGAAAACCGTCGGCGGGATGGTCGCTGTTGTATTCGCGCAGCGGCTGCCAGTTGCGGTCGAAATGTTCGATCACGAGGTAATCATTGGCCGCCGCATGGCCATGAATCACCCGCTCGACGATGCGTTGCGCGCGGCACAACCAGCGGTTATCACCGGTGACATCGGCCAGGGCGAGGAAGGCTTCGGTGGCGTGCATGTTGCTGTTGGCGCCGCGATAGGCTTCTTCGCAACTGAAGTCGCGGTCGAAGGATTCACGCATGGCGCCCTCCTCCTCGCTCCAGAAATACCTGTCGATGATATCGATGGCATCGTCGAGCAGGGCCTGCGCGCCGGGACGTTTTGCCACCACGGCCGAGCTGGCGGCCAGTGCCACGAAGGCATGCAGGTAAGCGTTCTTGCCGGTGTTGCCGTCGCGATGCCCGGCGACCGCGAACCAGCCGCCGTGCAGCGCATCGCGCAACGGCCCGCGCAAGGCCTCGACACCGTGATCCACCAGCCCGGCAAATCCCGGCAGCCCCTGAATATGGGCCATGGCAAAGCTGTGGGTCATGCGCGCGGTGTTCATGGTTTCGGCTTGCGCATCGACAGGCAACTGACCGCGCTCATCAAGGTTGCCGAAACCTTCGGGCAGTTTCGACGCCCTGGCGAATGCCAGCAGGCGCAAGCCCTCGGCGGCGAGCCATTGCTGGTGGGCAGGAGCGTTCAGCCAACTGCTGAAGGCGGGTTGGAAGTGATCCATGGGGGGCCTTTTTTGTTGTTATGACTGAAGGGCAGTCTAAACAACGGGCCTGGGCGGGCTTGTAACGAAGGGGGCGAGTTATGTCACCAGGCTGTGACATTTGCGTTGAATGTTCCGGCGCCATCGCGAGCAGGCTCGCTCCCACAGTGATGGGCGGTGTTCAAAAAAGTTGTGGTCGACTCAAAAACCTGTGGGAGCGAGCCTGCTCGCGATGAACGATAACGCGGTCTGACTAATCCACACTGCGGGGTAACTGAAGCGTCACCCGCAACCCGCCTTCGCGCAGGTTCTGCAAGCTAACCTCGCCGCCATGGCTATGGGCGATGTTGCGTGCGATGCCCAGGCCCAGACCGTAACCCTGCTGCTGCCCGGCCAGCCGGAAGTGCGGTTCGAACACCTGCTCCAGGCGCTGTTCGGGTACGCCCGGCCCTTCGTCGTCGACGTGCAGGACAAACGCGCTCTGGTCGTCATCGATGTACAAATGCGCGTTCTGCCCATATTTCAGCGCATTGTCGATCAGGTTGCCGATGCAACGCTTGAGCGCCAGCGGTTTACCCGGATAGGCCGCCAATGCCCGTCCCTGCTGAGTCACGCGGCCGTTGCCATGGGGTGCCAGGTAAGGTTCCACCAGGCAGTCGAGCACGTGATTGAGATCGACCTGCTCGATGTTTTCATGGATGTCGGTGTCTTTCACACATTGCAGTGCGCCTTTGACCAACAGCTCCAGTTCGTCCAGATCGCGGCCGAACTTGGCTTGCAGTTGTTCGTCCTCAAGCAATTCGACCCGCAGCCGCAGCCGGGTGATGGGCGTGCGCAAGTCATGGGAAATCGCACTGAACAATTGGCTGCGCTCGGTCAGGTAGCGGCTGATGCGTTCGCGCATGGTATTGAAGGCACGGCCCACTTCGACCACTTCACTGCCACCGCCCTCGGCCACCGGTTCGACATCGGCCCCCAGCGACAGCTCCCGCGCCGCCCGCGCCAGGCGCTTGAGCGGCCGGCTCTGCCAATGCACCAACACACCAATGAACAACAGCAGAAAGCCGCTGGTGAGAATGATGAACCACACCTGTTGCGCCGGAAGTCCCTGCTCCTCAAGGCTGGTGTAGGGCTCGGGCAACAGCGAGGCGATGTACAACCATTCGCCCGGCGCCATCTGGATCTGGGTGACCAGTACCGGCGGGTTGATCGGCTCCAGCGTCAGCGCGAAATGCGCCCAGGAGCGTGGCAACTCATCGAGTTTCAGTCCGCCATTGAAGATCCGCAAATCATCGGGACTGACGAAGGACACCGAGATATCGGTGTCCTGCCCCAGCGACTGACGCAGCACTTCATCCACCGCTTTCATCACCGCGGCCTTGCGCGGTGTGGTCGGCAGCACGTCCATGCCCAGCGGTTTGTCGTTGAGCGTCACCACGAACCGGGTGCCGCCCATGCTGCGCAACTGGTCGAGCACCAGCGGCCGGTAGGCCACGGGCAATGAGCGCAGGTAACTGACGCTGGCGGTCATCGAATGGGCAAGGCTGCGGGCACTGGTGACCAGGCCCTCAAGTTGGCTGGCGCGCAATTGCGACACCCAGATCACGCTCGACAGTGCCTGGGCGAACAGCACCGCCAACAGGGTCAGCAGCAACATGCGCCCCAGCAGCGAGCGCGGCACCGGCACACGACGGGCCAGTTTGCGCAGCGATTCAGTGACCATTGCTGACGATCACATTGGCTGCCAATTGGTAGCCACTGCCCCGCACGGTGCGAATCAGCCGTGGGGGTTTTTCCGTGTCGCGCAAACGCTGGCGCAAGCGACTGACCGCCATGTCGACGATGCGGTCGAGCGGCATCAAGTCACGGCCACGGGTGGCGTTGCCGATGGTGTCGCGGTCAAGAATTTCCTGGGGGTGATCGAGGAACAGTTTCAGCAGGGCGAAATCGGCGCCAGACAGAATCACCTCTTCGCCGTCGATGTGGAACAGCCGGTGGCTGACCATGTCCAGTCGCCAGTCATCGAAGGTCAGCACTTCACTGCCGGAGCGCTCCTGGCCGAATTGCGCCCGGCGCAGCAGGGCCTTGATACGCGCCTGCAATTCGCGTGGGCTGAAAGGCTTGCCCAGGTAATCGTCGGCGCCCAGCTCCAGGCCAATGACCCGGTCGGCCTCGTCGGAACTGGCGGTGAGCATGATGATCGGCACCTGGCCTCGCCGCGGGTGCTGGCGAATCCAGCGGCACAGACTGAAACCGTCCTCGTCCGGCAGCATCACATCAAGGATCACCAGGTCGCTGGGGGCATCGTTCAGCGCCTGGCGAAACCCGGCGCCATCGGGCGTGGTGCGCACCTGGAACCCGGCGCGGGTCAGGTAGGTGTCCAGCAACTCGCGAATCTCTTGATCGTCATCGACCAACAATATCGACTTGTTGACTGAGCTCACGGGCGGCGTCCTTGTTGTTTGAATTGGGGCCGATTATGCCTTATCGAACAGGGATCTATGTTGTCTGTTCCTGCCCCTTCGCGGGCAAGCCTCGCTCCTACAGGATTTATGTCCGACGCAAAAACACCGCACCCTGTAGGAGCGAGGCTTGCCCGCGAAGAGCACGACTCGGTCTCAAGCCTGATCGAGCGCTACACCTGCACCGACCAACCCCGAATACGGCGCCGTCACCAGCCACACCGGAATCCCCTTGAAGTAATCGCTCATGCAGCCCTTGTCGGCAAAGCAGCGGGCGAAGCCGCTTTGCAGGAAGAAATCGGCAAAGCGCGGAATCACCCCGCCAACAATGTACACGCCTCCGCGCGCCCCTGTGGTCAGCACATTGTTGCCTGCCACGCGCCCGAGCCAGCAGCTGAACTGCTCAAGCACTTCCACCGCAATCGGGTCGCCGGCCAGTCCGGCAGCGGTAATGGCTTCCGGTGTTTCGAGCACAGGCGTGTGGCCGTCCACTGCGCAGATCGCGCGATAGACGCGCGGCAAGCCGCCGCCGCTCAACGCCGTTTCCGCACTGACATGGCCGATCTCATTGAAGATGTGCTGCCACAACTGGGTTTCCCGTGGGCTACTCAAGGGCAAGTCGACATGACCGCCCTCCCCTGGCAGCGCGGCAAAACGCCCGTCACCCAGATCGAGCAACGTGCCGACGCCCAACCCCGTCCCCGGGCCGATCACCACCGCCGGGCGCAGCGGCTCCGGCGTACCTTCACAGACCACGCGAAACTCGCCCGGCTGCAAGCGGGTCATGCCCAGGGCCATGGCCGAGAAATCGTTGACCAACAGCAACCGATCCACCTGCAAGGTCCGGCAGAACCCCTTGCGGCTCAGACGCCAGTGGTTGTTGGTGAATTTGAATTCGTCGCCGCTGACGGGGCCGGCCACCGACAGGCATACCGAACCGATCGAGCCCGGCGCCAGGTCCAGCCCGCTCAGGTAGAGGCTGATCGCCTCTTCGGGGCTGGCATGGTCGGCCGTTGCCAGCACCCGGACCGATTCCAGCTGCTGGTTTTTCCACAACGCGAACCGTGCGTTGGTCCCACCGATGTCACCGACCAGGGCCAGTTTCAATTAAGCGTCTCCAGGGCAGAAGTAAAGGCGCTGGCGCCCTGCTCCGCCGAGCTGAAGGCCATGCGCATGAAGCCGAACAGCTCGCGACCGGTGCCGATGTTGTTATCCAACAGGCCCTTGGCCGGCGTGCGCGCTGCGAATTCTGCGGCGTCCACCTTGAGTTCCAGGGTGCCTTTGACGCCATCGACGCGGATGATATCGCCCTCTTGCACCCGCGCCAAAGCGCCGCCCACATAAGCTTCGGGGCTGACGTGAATGGCCGCCGGGATTTTCCCCGACGCACCGGACATGCGCCCGTCGGTCACCAGTGCCACTTTGAAACCGCGATCCTGCAGCACACCCAGGAATGGCGTCATCTTGTGCAGCTCCGGCATGCCGTTGGAACGCGGGCCCTGGAAGCGCATCACCGCGACGAAATCCTTCTCCAGCAACCCGGACTTGAACGCATCGGCCAGGTCCTGCTGGTCCTGGAACACCATGGCCGGCGCTTCGACGATCTGGTTTTCCAGCGCCACCGCCGACACCTTCATCACGCCGCGACCGAGATTGCCTTCCATCACCCGCAGGCCACCTTCCGGGGAAAACGCGCGGGCGACCGGACGCAGGATGGTTTCATCGAGGCTCTCGGTCACGCCCTCGCGCCACACCAGTTCGCCGTTATCGAGGAACGGCTCCTGGGTGTAGCGGCGCAAGCCATGGCCGAGCACCGTGTTGACGTCTTCGTGCAACAGGCCCGCGTCGAGCAGTTCGCGGATCAGGAACGACATGCCGCCAGCGGCCTGGAAGTGGTTGATGTCGGCCTTGCCGTTCGGGTAGACGTGGCTCAGGGTCGGCACCACTTCGGAGAGGTCCGCCATGTCTTGCCAGGTCAGCTGGATGCCGGCCGCCATGGCGATGGCCGGCATGTGCAGGGTGTGGTTGGTCGAACCGCCCGTGGCATTCAGGGCGACGATGGAGTTGACCAGCGAACGCTCGTCGACGATTTCGCCGATCGGCATGTAGCTGCCGTTCTGTTTGGTCAGGCGCGTCACCTGATGGGCCGCCTCGCGGGTCAGCGCATCGCGCAACGGCGTGTTCGGGTTGACGAAGGACGCGCCCGGCAAGTGCAGGCCCATGACTTCCATCAGCAACTGGTTGGTGTTGGCGGTGCCGTAGAAGGTGCAGGTGCCGGGGCTGTGGTAGGACTTCATCTCCGATTCCAGCAGCTCTTCGCGGGTCGCCTTGCCTTCGGCGTACTTCTGGCGCACGTCGGCTTTCTGCTTGTTGGAAATACCCGACACCATCGGCCCGCCCGGTACGAAGATCATCGGCAGATGACCGAAGCGCAACGCCCCCATCATCAGGCCCGGGACGATCTTGTCGCAGATGCCCAGCATCAGCGCGCCATCGAACATGTTGTGGGACAACGCCACGGCGGTGGACATCGCGATCACTTCACGACTGGGCAGACTCAGCTCCATGCCCGGTTCGCCCTGGGTCACGCCATCGCACATGGCCGGCGTGCCGCCGGCGAACTGGCCGACCGAGCCGATTTCGCGCAGGGCTTTTTTGATCAGTTCCGGAAAGACTTCGTACGGCTGGTGCGCCGACAGCATGTCGTTATATGACGAAACAATTGCAATGTTCGCAGCGTTCATCATCCGCAAGCTGTTCTTGTCGCCGCTGCCGCAGCCGGCCACGCCATGGGCGAAGTTGGCGCATTGCAGCTTGCCGCGCATCGGACCGTCGCTGGCCGCACCGCGAATCAATGCAAGGTAAGCCTGACGCGTGGCGCGGCTGCGGGCGATAAGCCGTTCGGTGACCTCAAGGACGCGGGGATGCATGTGTAGAACTCCAGGCTAACGGATGTGGCGACCTGATTGTCTATGCTGATCAAGAGCCGGTGTCGAAGCAATGACAGACGGCTTTGTTGACCCACTGGACCAGTTGATTCAGGTCACTCGTTGTAGATTGAACAAAATATTGCCATTAAAAAGGCTTGTTTTCTATTTTTTTGCGAATAATCTTGTAATTCCAACAACAAAACGACGGTGGCGCTGACATATGACTCTTCGAATCGCAATCAATGGTTTTGGCCGCATCGGCCGCAACGTTCTGCGCGCACTCTATACCCAAGGCTACCGTCAGGATTTGCAGATCGTCGCCATCAACGATCTGGGCGACAGCGCTATCAACGCTCATCTACTCAAGTACGACACTGTTCACGGCACGTTCGACGCCGATGTCCAACACGACCATGAGAGTCTGACCGTCAATGGTGACCGTATTGCGGTCAGCGCCATTCGCAATCCGGCCGACCTGCCCTGGGCCGCGGAAAAAATTGATGTGGTATTCGAATGCACCGGTCTGTTCACCGACCGGGCCAAAGCCGCCGCGCATGTGACGGCCGGCGCACGCAAAGTGATTATCTCGGCACCGGCCAAGGGCGCCGATGCCACCGTGGTGTACGGGGTCAACCACGACATCCTGCGCCAGTCGCACCAGATCATCTCCAACGCCTCGTGCACCACCAATTGCCTGGCCCCGGTGGCGCAGGTGCTGCATCGCGAACTGGGCATCGAAAGCGGCCTGATGACCACCATCCACGCCTACACAAACGACCAGAACCTGACCGACGTCTACCACAGCGACCCCTACCGCGCCCGCTCCGCCACGCAGAACATGATCCCGAGCAAGACCGGCGCCGCCGAAGCGGTCGGCCTGGTGTTGCCGGAACTGGCGGGCAAGTTGACCGGCATGGCGGTGCGCGTGCCGGTGATCAATGTGTCACTGGTGGACCTGACCGTTCAGTTGAAGAAGGAAGCGAGCGTCGAGGACGTCAACGCGCTACTCAAGCAAGCCAGCCAGCACTCGAAAATCCTTGGCTACAACGCCCAGCCGCTGGTCTCCAGCGACTTCAACCACAACCCGCTGTCGTCAATCTTCGATGCCAACCACACCAAGACCAGCGGCAAGCTGCTCAAGGTGCTGGCCTGGTACGACAACGAGTGGGGCTTCTCCAACCGCATGCTCGATAACTGCCTGGCACTGTGCAACGCCGAGTAAAACCGCGATTGCCCTCCCCCCTACTTGTAGGAGCCAGGCTTGCCGGCGAAGACGTCCTTGAAATCGTGCAATATTCAACGGCCCCTTCGCCGGCAAGCCTGGCTCCTACAAAACATCAAACGCCAAACGCCAAACACCCTGTTATCGGAGCCATACGCAATGATCGGCATCAGCTTCACGCAACGGGACATGGCGGCGCGCAAGCGAATCGCCCTGGTCGCCCATGACCACTGCAAAGTGTTTTTGCTGGAGTGGGCCGCACGCCAGAAAGAACGGCTCGCCCAACACGAACTGGTGGCCACCGGCACCACGGGACTGATGCTGCAACAACGCCTCGACCTGCCCGTGGAAAGCATGATCAGCGGACCGCTGGGCGGTGACCAGCAACTCGGTGCACGCATCGCCGAGCAGCGGGTCGACATGCTGGTGTTCTTCTGGGACCCGTTCGAACCGCAGCCACATGACCCGGATATCAAGGCATTGCTGCGGGTCACGGCAGTCTGGAACATCCCGGTCGCGTGCAACGAATGCAGTGCCGATTACCTGCTCAGCAGCCCGTTGATGGACCAGGCACACACGCACCGGATTCCGGATTACGCGACCTATTTGCAAGGTCGCGCGTGACCTGCGCAAAAATCAAAGCTTGACCACTCTAGTGGATGATAAGCATTATCATTCGCTCGAAATGGATCAGGACCTCCCGTGAGTCAATCGCGCTTCAACGACGTCTTCATCACCCAGCGAGTCTCTTTGTTGCGCACGCTGGAGCGGATGGTCAACAACCACAGCACCGCCGAAGACCTGCTGCAGGAAACCTACCTGCGCGTAACCCGTGCACTTGGCGATCGGGCCATCGATCACCTTGAGCCCTTTGTCTTCCAGACTGCGCGCAACCTGGCACTGGACCATTTGCGCGCGCGGCGCATTCACTCGCGCACCATGGTCGACGATGTGCCGGTGGACGTCGTGGAAAGCGTCGCCGCCCCTGCCAGCAATGCCGAGGACGCCGCCCATGCCGAACAACTGCTCGAGCGTTTGAACGTGCGCCTCAGTCAACTCAGCCCTCGCCAGCAACGGATTTTCATCCTCAGCCGCCTGCACGGTCACAGTTACCTGGAGATTGCCGAAGAACTCGGCGTGTCGCTCAGCACCGTACAAAAAGAACTGAAACTGATCATGACGATCTGCATCGGCGTCGCCGAGCGAGACGACGGCCGCTGAGTCGTCCGTGGCTCGACGGCCTTGTTCATCAGGGCTACCCTTGCCCCTCTTTTGCGCTTGACTGAAAAAACAGCCGTGCACAGACACTGCCGAGGAAACACCGTGACGGACACCCACCGCTCCCCTTCGCCCTCTGCGGCGCAGGCCAATGCAGATGCGATGGACCAGGCCCTGGACTGGCTGATCGTGCTGGACAGCCCGAGCGAAGAACAGACCCGCCTGTTTCACGAATGGCTGGCGGCCGACCCGGCGCATGCCGAGGCGTTCGCCAGGGCCCAGGCGATCTGGAATGGAGCGCAAGTCACACAGTGCGCGCAACACCTGGCGTCGCAGCCTGCCAAAGTCACTGTGCTGTCACGCCTGCGCCCGCACTGGAAACCGCTGGCCACTGCTGCCGTGCTGATCCTCGGCCTGTTCAGCTTCAGCGATCTGCCGCTGCGCCTGCGGGCCGATCACCTGACCGTCGTCGGTGAGCGCCAGCGTCTGCAACTGGAAGACGGTTCGAAGGTTCTGCTCAATACCAATTCGGCGTTTTCCAGCACCATCAATGATCAGCAACGCGTGGCGCGCCTGTACCAGGGTGAGGCGTTTTTCGAGGTGCCGCCCCATCGCGGGCAGGCGCTGGAAATCGATGCCGGGCCGGTCACCGCCAGCGTCCGCGATACCGCATTCGCCGTGCGTTACCTCGATGGTGTGACGCAGGTTCGCGTGCAACGCGGTGATGTCGACTTGCGTGCCACCGGCGACGACGCGCGGATCAGGCTGACCGCCGGGGAAAGTATTCGCATAGGTCCCAACGGTTTCGACCGCCCGGCCAAACTCGATGCCGCCACGGACCTGGCCTGGGTCCAGGGTCGACTGGTTTTCGAGAACTGCCCGCTGGGCCAGGTGCTGGCCGAACTTCGCCGCTACTATCCGGGCTGGATCATCAACAACAACGAGCAGTTGGCGAACATCGCCGTCACCGGAAACTACCGGCTCGATCAACCCCTCGACGTGGTCCGTTCGCTGGCCCACATCACGTCGGCGCAACTCAAGGAATACCCCGCGCTGGTCATCCTGAACTAGGCAGAATTCTCAAATGAGAATTATTTTTACTCGATAGCCGAACCTCGTACGTCTCGTTATAGCCAATGCAATTGATTCGCATCTTTGAATGCCAATCAGCACCTATAAAGATTCGTGCGACACGGAGCGCTATCGATGTCCTCTCGCCTTACCCGCCAGTCCTCTTCACCTTCTCGCGTGCTGTCGCTGTTGACCGCCGCCATCCTGATGGCCGGCACAGCGCCGGTCATGGCCGCCACGAGCGAACAGCCCAGCCGCAACATGGGCGACTATTCGTTCGCCATCGCGCCGCAACCGCTGGTCTCGGCACTCAATGCCTTTACCGCGGTGACAGGCTGGCAGGTGGGTTTGCCGGCGCAATTGGCCGAAGGTGTGACGTCGCCGGGCGTGCGCGGGTCGCTGCCACCGGAAAAAGCCCTGGAGCGCCTGTTGGTGGGGACCAACCTGGGCTATCGCAAACTGGGCAGCAACAACATCGTGCTGGAACCACGCAGCAGCGCCGGCACCCTCAACCTGCAACAGGTGACCATCAGCGCCACCCGTAACGAGCAGGATGTCAGCAGCGTGCCCAGCACGGTCACCGTTCACACCCGCGAAGAGCTGGACCGCAACAACGTCAACACCATCAAGGACCTGGTGCGCTACGAGCCGGGCGTTTCGGTTGGTGGTGCCGGCACGCGGGGCGGGATCAGCGGCTACAACATCCGCGGCATCGACGGTGATCGCGTGCTGACGCAGATCGATGGCGTCGAAATCCCCAACGGCTTCTTCAACGGTCCTTACGCCAAGACCCAGCGCAACTACGTCGACCCGGAGATCGTCAAGCGCGTCGAGATCCTTCGCGGTCCGGCATCCGTGCTGTACGGCAGCAATGCCATCGGTGGCGCGGTGAGCTATTTCACCCTCGACCCGGACGACATCATCAAGCCCGGCCAGGACGTCGGCGCGCGCCTCAAGACCGGCTACAGCTCCGCCGACGAGAGCTGGCTCAAGTCCGCCACCGTGGCCGGTCGCGCCGATCAGTTCGACGGCCTGTTGCACTACAGCCAGCGCGACGGTCATGAAACCGAATCCTACGACAGCAACAACAGCACCGGCCTGACCCGCACTGCCGCCAACCCGGAAGACGTGCGCGCCACCAACGTGCTGGCCAAGGTCGGCTGGGATTACAAGGACGACGCACGCCTGGGCCTGGTCTACGAGAAGTACAAGGACGATCGCGACACCGATCAGAAGAGCGCCTATGGCGGACCTTACTTTGCTGGCGCGCCGACCATTCCCGCCAGCGTGCTGCCCGGCGGCATGTACCAGTCGCGCACCGGTAACGACACCATTACCCGTGAACGCTTCGGACTGGAGCACAGCTTCGCCCTCGACAGCCTGCTGGTGGATAACGTCAAGTGGAGCCTCAATCACCAGATCGCCAAGACCGATCAGAGCACCGACGAGGTCTACTTCCCGATCACCCGCAAGGTCTTGCGGACCCGCGATACGATCTACGAAGAAAAGCAGTGGGTGTTCGACGCCCAACTGGACAAGGCCTTCAGCATTGCCGACACCGAGCACCTGCTGACCTACGGCACCACCATCAAGCAGCAGAAAGTCACCGGCTCGCGTAGCGGCAATGGCACCTGCCTGGCGGTCGGTCGCGGCTGCACCGCCATCGGCGCCATCAGCAGCGCCGACGTATTGAAGAAATCCTCGGACTTCCCGGACCCGACCATCAATACCTACAGCCTGTTCGCCCAGGATCAGATCAGCTGGGACAAGTGGACCTTCCTGCCGGGCCTGCGCTACGACTACACCCAACTCAAGCCAGACATCACCCAGGAATTTCTCAACACGGTGTCCGCCGATGGTCGCGGCACTGTCAGTGACGACGACAAGACCTGGCACCGCGTCTCGCCCAAGTTCGGCCTGACCTATGCCCTGACCGATGAATACACCTGGTACGGCCAGTACGCCGAAGGTTTCCGCACGCCGACCGCCAAGGCACTGTACGGGCGCTTCGATAACACCGCGGCCGGCTACCGCGTGGAACCCAACCCGAACCTGGAGCCGGAAACCAGCAAAAGCTACGAGACCGGCCTGCGCGGCAATTTCGAGCACGGCTCCTTCGATGTGGCGGTGTTCTATAACAAGTACCGCGACTTCATTAATGAAGATGCCGTCACCCCCGGCTATGACGAACCGACCTTCCAGAGCGCCAACATCAAGCACGCCACCATCAAGGGTGCGGAGGTTAAAGGTCGGCTGAATCTGGATGCCTTCGGCGCACCTGAAGGGCTCTACACCCAGGGCTCGGTGGCCTATGCCTGGGGTCGCAACGACGACACGGGCGAGCCGCTCAACAGTGTGAACCCGATGACCGGCGTGTTCGGCCTCGGCTACGACCAGGAAAACTACGGCGGCCTGCTCAGCTGGACCCTGGTCAAGCGCAAGGATCGTGTCGACGACACTAATTTCAAATCGCCGGACGGTGTCAGCAGCCAGTTCAAGACGCCGGGCTTCGGCATCCTGGATCTGAGCGCCTACTACAAGGTGACGGACGACGTGACCGTCAGCGGTGGCGTCTACAACCTGACCGACAAGAAGTACTGGCTGTGGGACGACGTGCGCGGCTACGACAGTGTCGGCGAAGCCTCGGTGACGCAACCGGCGAACCTTGACCGACTGACTCAGCCGGGACGCAATTTCGCGGTCAACCTGATCTGGGACATCTGAGCCCCAGTCACCTCGCCGCACGATGAACGGAGGTCGTGCGGCGAGTTTTTTTACTGTCAGGCGCCCTCTCGTTCGTCTCGTTACCAGACGCTTCTCTTTCTCAAGGATTTTTCATGACCACTCAGGACACGACCCAACGTCCGGCCTTGCGCTCGCAACGGCTGAACCAGATCACCCACGAACCCCACAGCAAACTCGACGCGCTGGTCAAAGCCCACGCGCCGTTCGAAACCCGGGCCAGCTTCGCCCGTTTCGTCGTGGCGCAGTACCTGTTCCAGTCGGAACTGGTGGCGCTGTACAACGATGCCGAGCTGACCGCCCTCGTTGCGGACCTGCCCGCTCGCTGCCGCGCCGAGGCGGCCAAGGCCGATCTGGCGGACCTGGACACCGACGTACCGGCACCGGTTGCCGGGGCGGTGAGTCATCCGACTCTGGCTCAGGCATTGGGCTGGCTGTTCGTCTCCGAAGGCTCCAAGCTTGGCGCGGCATTCCTGATCAAGCGTGCGGTGGGCCTGGGCTTGAGCGAAACCTTCGGCGCCCGTCACCTGGGTGAACCGGCCGGTGGCCGCGCCGAAGGCTGGAAACGCTTCGTCAAAACCCTCGACGGGCTTGAGCTGAGCGCAGAACAGGAAGCCGAGCTGGACAAGGGCGCCATCGACGCCTTCAACCGCTTTACCGTGCTGCTGGAACAGGCCTACACCCCGGAAATCGCCTGATCCCCCCCCTCTCCTGTAGGAGCGAGCACGCTCGCGATGGAGGTCCAGACACCGCGGGGTGTCAGGCAGCCAGCGTTATCGTTGGCGTCCATCGCGAGCGTGCTCGCTCCTACAGAGTGTTCCCAATCAAGCCTGAGCCCATGCCTGCTTCTTCCAAACTCGCCCGCCTGCTCTTCGGCCTTTTGGCCTATGTCAGCCTCGGTATCGGCCTGATCGCCATCGTCATCCCCGGCCTGCCCACCACTGAATTCATCCTGCTGGCCGCCTGGGCCGCAACCCGCAGCTCACCGCGCCTGAGTGCCTGGCTGGAACGGCACCGGCTGTTCGGCCCCCTGCTCCGTAACTGGCGCAACGGCAAAATCATCGCGCGCCGGGCCAAGGTCAGTGCAACCGTCAGCATGCTGCTGTGCGCCTCGCTGATGCTGTGGATGCTCAATCATGGCTGGCCGCTCTACCTGACGATTGCCGGTATGGCGCTGGGCAATCTGTGGATCTGGTCTCGCCAGGAAACCCCCGGCGCGAAAAAACTGACTTTCTCGCGACATTCCCCCGTTTTAATACGCTTTTCAGCACATTTTCCCGCGCAAACGTTCAACCGCTACCGTTCGTCTGTTTCCCGCTCATGCATCCCTGTTATAACGCCGATGTGTAATGAATAGCGCTGAATGGATTTGGCGTTTCGCGTCTCCCCGACTCACCGCCAACACTCATTCACTCGCGAGTTCGTCCCATGTTCGACTCACTGTCCATCCGCCTGAAAGTTGTCCTGCTCTCCGGTCTGTGTCTGCTCGGCGTGGTCGCGCTGATCGAGGGCATGAACGTCTACCAGACCAGCCAGAACAATGAGCTGGTCAGCGCCTCCAGCAGCAAGATGCTCACCGACAGCGTGCAGGATCTGCTGCAGGCCAAGGCAGCCGAACAGGCCGTGCGGGTGCAGAAGACGTTCGGCGAGACCTTCACGGTGGTGACCGCCCTGAGCGATCAGATCAAGGACATGCGCAACATGGCCGCCAAACGCTCCCTGGAGCCCGGTGCCCTGCGTGAAGAGCTGAACCAGAGCCTGAAAACCGCTTTCGAGCGCAACAGCAAAGTGCTGGGGATCTGGCTGGCGTTCGAACCCAATGGCCTGGACGGCAAGGACAGCGAGTTCGTCAATGACGCGGCCCGCCAGTCCAACGAGATTGGTCGCTTCGCCACGTACTGGAGCCGCGCCGGTGGGGATGCGCTGAACACGATCATGGTCGAAGAGGACATGACCAAGACCACCCTGAATCTCAGCGGCACGCCCTACAACGTCTGGTACACCTGCCCCCGTGATACCAAACGCACCTGCCTGCTCGACCCCTACGCCGATACCGTGGGCGGCAAGGAAATGTTGATGACCACCATTTCCGTACCGTTGCTGGTCGATGGCAAAGCCATCGGCGTCGTCGGTATCGACATCGCCCTCGACGCCCTGCAAGCAGCCTCCGTCGACTCCCAGCGCGAGTTGTTCAACAGCGCCGGGCACATGCTGATCGTTTCCGGCACTGGCGTGCTCGCCGCTTACAGCGCCGACGCTGGCAAGGTCGGTAAAAAGATTGATGAGACACTCGGCGCGGACGGCAAAGACATCATGCAGTTGCTCGGTGGCAGCGCGTCGAAAGTGCTCCAGCAAGGCGACCTGATCCGTGCGGTTTACCCGGTGAGCCCGATTGCCGATGCCAAGGCCTGGGGCGTGGTGATCGACCTGCCCAAACAGGTTCTGTTGGCCGACTCGGTGAAACTGCAAGGCGTGCTCGACGACGCCCAGCGAACCGGCACGATGCAGGCCGTGGGCGTTGCAATCATTGCCGGCCTGATCGGTCTGCTGCTGATCTGGCTGACCGCTTCAGGCGTCACCCGCCCGATCAACAGCGTGGCCGGAATGCTCAAGGCAATTGCCAGCGGCGACGGCGACCTGACTCAACGCCTGCACTACAGCAAGCAGGATGAACTGGGCGAACTGGTCGGCTGGTTCAACCGCTTCCTCGACAAGTTGCAACCGACCATTGCGCAGATCAAGCAAAGCATCACCGATGCCCGCGGCACCGCCGACCAGTCTTCGGAAATCGCCCGTCAGACCAGTGAAGGCATGCAGGTGCAGTTCCGCGAAATCGACCAGGTCGCCACCGCCTCCAACGAGATGAGCGCGACGGCCCACGATGTCGCCAACAGTGCATCGAACGCGGCCAGTGCCGCCAAGGGCGCCGACCAGTCGGCCCGCGACGGCATGCAGATCATCGAACGCAGCACCCGCGACATCAATCAACTGGCCGATGAAGTCAGCAAGGCCGTGACTGAAGTCGAAGCCCTGGCCGTGAACAGCGAGCAGATCGGCTCGGTACTGGAAGTGATCCGCAGTATTGCCGAACAAACCAACCTGCTGGCGCTCAACGCGGCGATTGAAGCCGCCCGCGCCGGTGAAAGCGGTCGCGGCTTTGCAGTGGTGGCCGATGAAGTGCGCAACCTGGCCAAACGCACCCAGGATTCGGTCGAGGAAATTCGCGTGGTGATCGAACGCATCCAGTCCGGCACCCGTGGCGTGGTGGCCACCATGCATTCGAGCCAGGCCCAGGCCCATGGCAACGCCGGGCAGATCCAGCAGGCGGTTCAGGCGCTGAGCAAAATCAGCGACGCCGTCACCGTCATCAGTGACATGAACCTGCAAATCGCCAGCGCCGCCGAGCAACAGAGCGCCGTGGCCGAAGAGGTCAACCGCAACGTTTCGGCCATCCGTACCGTCACCGAAACCCTGACCGGGCAGGCGACCGAATCGGCGCAGATCAGCAGCCAGCTCAACAACCTGACCACCCAGCAAATGAAGCTGATGGACCAGTTCCGCGTATAAACATCACCACCTGTCTGATCGTTCCCACGCTCCGCGTGGGAATGCAGCCCGGGACGCTCCGCGTCCCAACATCTGACGCAGAGCGTCCGGGGAGGCGTTCCCACGCAGAGCGTGGGAACGATCTATCATGTGGCTCTCTTTCGGAGGGCCTTCGATGACTGATCTACTCACGTCCATTCAAGCCGCACTCGGCTTGCCGCCCACACCTGTAACCTTCACCTCTTCGGGCGCCCTGCCCTCGGCGTTCGCCGTCACCGATCTGGCCTGCGCCAGTATCGCCGTCGCCGGCCAGGCCATCGGCGAGCTGTTGCATCGCCAAACCGGGCACTTGCCCGGCCTTGAAGTCGACCGACGCCTGGCCTCGTTCTGGTTCTCGACCTCCCTGCGTCCGACAGGCTGGAGCGTTCCGCCGCTGTGGGATCCTGTCGCCGGTGACTACGCCGCCAGGGATGGCTGGATTCGCCTTCACACCAATGCACCCCACCACCGCGCCGCAGCCGAATCGGTCCTGGGCACCTGCGCCGACCGTGCCGCGATGGCCAGCAAAGTGGCGCAATGGGCCAGCAGCGATCTGGAGCAGGCGGTGGTCGATGCAGGAGGCTGCGCCGCCGAGATGCGCAGCCTCCAGGAGTGGCAAGCCCACCCGCAAGGCCGCGCGGTGAACGCCGAGCCGCTGGTCCGGTTCACCCACGGCCACGACCTGCCGGGTAAAACATGGCAGGGTTCGGTAGCCCGACCGCTGGCCGGGATCAGGGTGCTGGATTTGACCCGAGTACTGGCCGGTCCCGTCGCCAGTCGCTTTCTCGCCGGCCTTGGCGCCGATGTGTTGCGTATCGATCCACCGAGCTGGAACGAACCGGGCGTGGTGCCGGAAATGACCCTGGGCAAACGCTGTGCGCGCCTGGACTTGCATGACAAGGTCGACCGCGGCGTTTTCGACAACCTGCTCAAGCACGCCGATATCTTGCTGCATGGCTATCGCGCCGATGCGTTGGAGCGCCTGGGTTATGGTTTCGCCGAACGGCAACGACTCGCCCCCGGCCTGATCGATGTTTGCCTCAACGCCTACGGCTGGAGCGGCCCGTGGCAGAACCGCCGGGGCTTCGACAGCCTGGTACAGATGAGTTGCGGCATTGCCGATGCCGGCATGCACTGGAAACACGCGGACAAACCAACGCCGTTACCCGTGCAGGCCCTCGATCACGCCACCGGATACCTGATGGCGGCCAGCGCTATCAAATTGCTGAGCGAACGTTTGAGCAACGGGCAAGGCGGATCGGCGCGATTATCGCTGGCACGCACAGCGAAGTTGCTGATCGAACACGACCCCGGCACCGCAGAGCCATTGCGTCCGGAAGATGCAGGTGATCAGGGTGTGCTGGTCGAGCAGACACCGTGGGGGCCGGCGCATCGGTTGCAGGTGCCAATGAAAATCACCGACACGCCCTTGCAGTGGGTGCTGGGAGCCAGTGAGTTAGGTGCCCATCGCCCGCAGTGGTGGTGACTGTTAAATAGTCATCGCTGGCAAGCCAGCTCCCACAGGGATCGCGTAAAACTGTGGGAGCTGGCTTGCCAGCGATAGGGCCAGAACAAACAACATAGAAAACGGCTCAATCCGACCGACTCAACGAAGTCCAGAGCAACTGCGCCGCATACCCTCGATACGGCCGCCATGCTTCAGCCCTTGCCAGCAGTTGCCGAGCCGTCACCTTCTCCCCCTCAAGCGCCGACAAGGCGTTGATCAAGCCGACATCCCCCGACGGAAACCCATCCATCTCACGCAACTGCCGCAGGGCAATGTATTGCGCCGTCCAGTCGCCGATGCCGTACAACGCCCGCAAGCGCGCCACGCCCTCCGGGCGATCGGGATCGAACAACGCCGGATCATCGAGCAATGCCTGCGCCAGGCCCGACAGTGTACGGCCGCGACTTTTCGGCATCCCCAGTGTCGCCAGATCCACGCCCGCCAACGCCTTGGCCTCGGGAAACACATGGGTCAGGCCACCTCGCGGCGAGGCCAGCGGTGCCCCGTATTGCGCCACCATTTTTCCGGCCAGTTTGATCGCCGCAACCACCGTGATCTGCTGCCCCAGCACCGCACGAATCGCCAATTCCAACCCGTCCCAGGTTCCCGGCACGCGCAAGCCGGGACGCTCGGCAATCAATCGCGCCAGCAGAGGATCAAACGCCAGGTGCCGCTGCAGGGTGCCGAGGTCGGCATCCAGGTCGAACATCCGCCGCACTCGCGCGACGATCTGCGGCACCGCCGTTGGATCGGGATAATCCAGTGTCAATGCCAGTGAGTCCGCCGTCTCGGGCGTGATCGACAAGGTGCCGGGAACACCGTTCAAACCAATGCTGCGCGAATAGACGTCGCCGACCACCTCTTCCATCCCGGCAATCGCCCGCGCCGAAAGAAAGCCGAACATGGCGGGCCAGTCGTAGGGTGGTTGAAATTTCAGCGACAGCTTCATAGAGGCACGCCCTGCAATTGCGATGTGATGGGCAAGTTACCCTAAAACCTGTGGGAGCGAGCCTGCTCGCGATGGCGGAGTGTCATTGAGCATTGATGTCGACTGACACACCATCGCGAGCAGGCTCGCTCCCACAGAGGGGCAACTGTTGCCCGTGACGACTGCGCAGGATTTCACCAAACACCCTCCCCCAAGGCATAATTGCCGCTTTTCGCCCCCAGAACCTGAAACCGCCCCATGCGTATCCACGTCAGCTTTATCGACCGCGTTGGAATCACCCAGGAAGTCCTGGCCCTGCTCGGTGGGCGCAATCTCAATCTGGATGCGGTGGAAATGGTGCCGCCCAACGTTTATATCGATGCCCCGACCCTGAGCCCGCAAGTCCTCGAAGAATTGCGCGACGCCTTGCTCAGCGTGCGTGGGGTGCAGGCGATGACGGTGGTCGACATCCTGCCGGGCCAGCGCCGGCACTTGCAGCTCGACGCGCTGCTCGCGGCCATGACCGACCCGGTGCTGGCACTGGACAGCGACGGCAAGGTGCTGCTGGCCAACCCGGCGCTGATTGCCCTGTACGGCCGTGAGCCGGCCGGTGAAAGCGTTGCCGACCTGTTCGCCGATCCGGCACTGCTCGATGCCCTGCTCGAACAGGGTTTTCGCTTGCCGCTGCGGGAAGTCACGGTCAACGGCCAGACCTTGTTGCTGGACGCCACGCCGATCACCGATGCCGGCGCCCTGTTGACCCTTTATCAACCCAACCGCATCGGCGAACGCCTGTCGGCGCTGCACCATGATCACGCCGAAGGGTTCGATGCGCTGTTGGGCGAATCGCCGGTGATCCGTACGCTCAAGGTCCGCGCGCAACGGGTCGCGGCCCTGGATGCGCCGCTGTTGATCCAGGGTGAAACCGGCACCGGCAAGGAACTGGTGGCCCGCGCCTGCCACGCCATCAGCGCACGACACAACTCACCGTTTCTGGCGTTGAACTGCGCGGCATTGCCGGAAAACCTCGCCGAAAGCGAGCTGTTCGGCTACGCCCCCGGCGCCTTCACCGGCGCACAACGCGGCGGCAAGCCGGGGCTGATGGAGCTGGCCAACCAAGGCACGGTGTTCCTCGACGAAATCGGCGAGATGTCGCCGTACTTGCAGGCCAAGTTGCTGCGTTTTCTCAACGACGGCAGTTTCCGTCGGGTCGGCGGCGATCGCGAAGTGAAGGTCAATGTGCGCATCCTCAGTGCGACCCACCGTGACCTGGAAAAAATGGTCAGCGAAGGTCTGTTCCGTGAAGACCTGTTCTATCGCCTCAACGTCCTGAACGTTGAAGTACCGCCCTTGCGTGAGCGTGGCCAGGACATCCTGCTGCTGGCCCGCTACTTCATGCAGCAGGCGTGCGCACAGATCCAGCGCCCGGTCTGTCGCCTGGCGCCAGGCACTTACCCGGCGCTGCTGGGCAACCACTGGCCGGGCAATGTGCGTCAATTGCAGAACGTCATTTTCCGTGCCGCGGCCATTTGTGAAAGCAGTCTGGTGGATATCGGCGACCTCGATATCGCCGGCACTTCGGTGGCGCGCCAAAACGACCACGATGTCGACAGCCTCGAACAGGCGATGGATGCGTTCGAGAAAGACCTGCTGGAAAAGCTCTACGTCAGCTACCCATCGACCCGCCAGTTGGCCAGCCGCCTGCAAACCTCCCACACCGCAATCGCCCACCGGTTGCGCAAGTACGGCATTCCCAACAAACCCTGAAATATTGCCACTGTGGGAGCGAGCCTGCTCGCGATGGCGGCACTTCCTTCAGCATTGATGTCGACTGAAACACCGCTATCGCGAGCAGGCTCGCTCCCACAGGTCCGGCGTTCGGCCTGGAAACGTGCCAAAAGCGACCTCCACCTGTACTGAAAGCGCTACAGTGGAACGATATCGCTACACACCTTCCTGATCTGCTACCCACAAGGCTTTGATCCCCCAAGGCTTTTTTCTTTGCGCTCGGCTGTAGCGATTTCGCTACAGCCAGAAAAATCCGCTCACCACAGAACATTCATAAGATATTGATTTATATAGATAAATTTATGTTGGCCGTGTTCTTGCTAAGTAACGCCTCATACATCAGGGCATTGCCCAAGCATTCACTAGCGTCCACCAGACGAGTCTGGCCCCTTAGGAGTTTCCATGAGCGAGTTGCGTTTTACCGAAGATCACGAATGGCTGCGCACCGAAGCTGACGGCACTGTCACTGTCGGCATCACCGTTTTCGCGCAGAACGCACTGGGCGACGTGGTTTTCGTACAACTGCCGGAGCTGCAGTCCTACGACAAAGGCGCTGAAGCGGCCACCGTGGAATCGGTAAAAGCGGCCAGCGGCGTCTACATGCCGCTGGACGGTGAAGTACTGGAAGTGAACCCGGCGCTGGACAGCGCTCCGGAGCTGGTCAACGAAGACCCTCTGGGTGAAGGCTGGTTCTTCCGCTTCAAACCTGCCGACGCTGCGGCGGTTGGCCAATTGCTGGATCAAGCCGCTTACGACCGCCTGATCGCCGAAGCCTGAGGAACGCTGACATGACTCAAGTCAATCTGACCACTGCCAACGAATTCATCGCCCGCCACATCGGCCCGCGCGCCGGCGACGAACAAGCCATGCTCAATAGCCTCGGTTTCGATTCCCTCGAAGCCCTGAGCGCCAGCGTCATCCCCGACAGCATCAAGGGCACCAGCGTGCTCGGCCTCGATGACGGCCTGAGCGAAGCCGATGCCCTGGCGCTGATCAAGTCCATCGCCGGCCAGAACCAGCTGT
>NZ_JBNNVQ010000050.1:0-40417 GCF_050280625.1 Pseudomonas sp. NPDC089569 | reverse complement strand
ACCCGCTTTCGGCGCGCTGCAAACAATTCATGTCCAGCAACCGCTAACGGAGCTACCCGCATGCAGAACTTCAAGAAAATCTTCCTGGCGGCTGCCGTCACCGTGGCGTTCAGCGCCGGTGCCATGGCAGAAAACCTGAAGATGGGCATCGAGGCGGCCTACCCGCCCTTCAACAACAAGGATGCCAGCGGCAACGTCGTCGGCTTCGACAAGGAAATCGGCGACGCCCTGTGCGCCAAGATGAAGGTCGAGTGCACCGTGGTCACCTCCGACTGGGACGGGATCATCCCGGCACTGAACGCCAAGAAGTTCGACTTCCTGATCTCGTCGATGTCGATCACCGACGAGCGCAAGCAAGCGGTGGACTTCACCGACCCGTACTACTCCAACAAACTGCAATTCATCGCGCCGAAGAACGTCGACTTCAAGACTGACAAGGCCGCTTTGAAAGGCAAGGTGATCGGCGCCCAGCGCGCGACCCTGGCCGGCACCTTCCTGGAAGACACTTATGGTGACGACATCACCATCAAGCTGTACGACACCCAGGAAAACGCCTACCTGGACCTGACTTCGGGTCGCCTGGACGGCATTCTGGCGGACAAGTACGTCAACTATGAGTGGCTGAAAAGCGACGCCGGCCGTTCCTACGAATTCAAGGGCGATCCGGTGGAAGAAAGCGACAAGATCGGTATCGCTGTACGTAAAAACGACCCGATCCGCGAGAAGCTGAACACCGCGCTGAAAGAAATCGTGGCCGACGGCACCTACAAGAAGATCAACGACAAGTACTTCCCGTTCAGCATCTACTGATACTGACCTGCCGGACCGGCGTCGCCTTGCGATGGCGCCGGTCCCCGGCCCTGCCTGCCGCGATTTGAAAAGAAATCCATGATTATCGACCTCTACGGATTCGGCCCGGCACTTGCCGCCGGCGCGCTGATGACTGTGAAACTCGCGCTCTCGGCCCTGTGCCTGGGGCTGGTGCTCGGTCTGCTCGGTGCCTTGGCCAAGACGTCCCCGTACAAGCCGCTGCAATGGCTTGGCGGCACCTATTCGACACTGGTTCGCGGTGTCCCGGAATTGCTCTGGGTACTGTTGATCTACTTCGGCACCGTCAACCTGATGCGTGCGCTGGGAGAGTTCTTCGGCAACCCCGAACTGGAACTCAATGCCTTCGCCGCTGGTGTGATCGCCCTGGGCCTGTGCTTCGGCGCCTATGCCACGGAAGTGTTTCGCGGTGCAATCCTCGCCATTCCCAAGGGCCATCGTGAGGCCGGCGTGGCCCTGGGCCTGTCGAAATGGCGCATCTTCACCAAACTGATCCTGCCGCAAATGTGGCGCATCGCCCTGCCAGGCCTTGGCAACCTGTTCATGATCCTGATGAAGGACACCGCACTGGTGTCGGTCATCGGCCTGGAAGAAATCATGCGCCACGCCCAGATCGGCGTGACCGTGTCCAAACAACCGTTCACCTTCTACATGGTGGCCGCCTTCATGTACCTGGGCCTGACGATTCTGGCCATGACCGGCATGCACCTGCTGGAAAAACGCGCCGCTCGCGGCTTCGCGAGGAGCACCCAATGAACTGGGAAGTCATCATCAAGTGGCTGCCGAAACTGGCCCAGGGCGCAACCCTGACCCTGGAACTGGTCGCCATCGCCGTAATCGCCGGATTGCTGCTGGCGATTCCGCTGGGCATCGCCCGCTCTTCGAAGCTGTGGTACGTGCGGGCATTGCCCTACGGCTACATCTTCTTTTTCCGTGGCACGCCGTTGCTGGTGCAGCTGTTCCTGGTCTACTACGGCCTGGCGCAGTTCGACGTCATCCGTAACAGCTCGATGTGGCCGTACCTGCGCGATCCGTTCTGGTGCGCCACAGCCACCATGACCCTGCACACGGCGGCGTACATCGCCGAGATCCTGCGTGGGGCCATTCAGGCGATTCCGCCGGGCGAAATCGAAGCGGCACGCGCGCTGGGCATGTCCAAGCCCAAGGCACTGTTCTACATCATGCTGCCACGGGCCGCGCGCATCGGCCTGCCGGCCTACAGCAACGAAGTGATCCTGATGCTCAAGGCCAGCGCCCTGGCCAGCACCGTGACCCTGCTGGAACTGACCGGCATGGCCCGCACCATCATTGCCCGGACCTACCTGCCGGTGGAGATTTTCTTCGCGGCCGGCGTGTTCTACCTGGTGATGGCCTACGTGCTGGTACGCGGCTTCAAGCTGCTGGAGCGCTGGTTGCGCGTCGATGCCTGCCAAGGGCGTTGATGCCCGCGTGCTGACGGGCGAGTCCCTGCTCGCCCGTTTCACCGCGCTGGATGCTTTTCTGACAGAGCACCAGGCCCTGTGGAAGCCACGGCCGTTCACTCATCTGCAACTTCCCTGGGAAACCACCTACCCCGAGTTGGCCGACTGGCTACGCGGTCGATCGCTGGAAGCGGCGGAAAGCGCTCACACCCAACCTGCTCTTCTGGAAGCACCGGAACCCTTCGCTTCATTGGCGGCGATGTCCCTCTCATTGAGTGCCGTGGGTGAACTCCCAACCCATGCGCTGGAAGCCGCCGGACACCGATTGAATGTCGATGTGCCCGGCCGCAAGTGGCAGCAGATCGAAGCCTTCGCCAGTCGCCTGCAATTCGCCGATGCGCCGAAGCATTGGCTGGACTGGTGTTCGGGAAAGGGTCACTTGGGTAGAAGGTTGCTGCAAACCGGCCAGCAACTGACTTGCCTGGAGTTCGATCCGGCTCTGGTTGCGAGCGGCCAGGCCCTCAGCCAGCGCCATCACTTGCACGCGTTGCACGTTGAACAGGATGTGCTCGCAGCCGACACCGCCTCATTATTGAAAGATGAGCACACGCCAGTTGCGCTGCACGCCTGTGGCGACTTGCACGTGCGCCTGATCCAGCTCGCCAGCGCCGCAGGCTGCAAGCAACTCGCCATCGCGCCGTGCTGCTACAACCGGATCAGTCTGACGCAGTACTCGCCGATCTCTTCAGCCGCCCGAGGCTCTGACCTGCAACTGTCGCTGGACGATCTGGCGTTGCCGATGAGCGAGACCGTGACCGCCGGCGCCCGCGTGCGACGCCAACGTGACACCTCCATGGCCCGGCGCTTGGCCTTCGACCTGCTGCAACGGCAACTGCGCGGGGTCGACGAATACCTGCCGACCCCGTCACTTCCCAGTGCCTGGCTGGACAAACCCTTCGCCGACTTCTGCCATCATCTGGCCGCACTCAAGGAGTTATCCACAATCGGACCGCAAGACTGGTCTGCGTGGGAGGCTGCCGGCTGGCAGCGCCTGGCACAGGTGCGCAATCTTGAGTTGCTACGCGGACTTTTCCGACGCCCGCTGGAGCTTTGGCTGATCCTGGATCGAGCACTTTTCCTGCTGGAACAGGGTTATGAAGTACGCCTTGGCACTTTTTGCGAAACACCGCTCACACCACGCAATTTCCTGCTGCTGGCCGAGCGCGCGTAAAGCTTCGCAACCTGTGGATAACTCTGTTGATGAAAATATCGTGGATCCAAGATTTACAGCTGTTTCAGGGATGAAACGGGACTGTTCAGTTTTCGTACACCCAAATAAAAACCCGAAAAACAGTGATTTGCGAGCAGATGAGAACGAATCCACAAATGCAGCACGTAACCCGTGCATTACAAATTCCGTTGTGCATAAGCCTTCGATAAAAAGGGCATAACCGCCGAAATCGAGGAAGCGCAAGCCTCGGAAATCCACATCACCGACACTCGAAGCGGCAACCGAGCCAAACCCCGCTCCCCATCACGGGGCAATCACCGCCTGCGCCAGAAATCCCCGGCAGAGCCCCGCGCAAAAATAGTCAGAATTCAGGGGTTTACAGAACCTTCCCAATCGCTATAATCGTCGCCCTGACATGCCGGTATAGCTCAGATGGTAGAGCAACTGACTTGTAATCAGTAGGTCCCGGGTTCGATTCCTGGTGCCGGCACCATACAAAACAAAGCCCCTGCAGCAATGCAGGGGCTTTGTTGTTTCTATTGCCCGGAAAACCAGCGCTTAGTGACCCGCGCTCTGACCACCGTCGACGTGCAGGATCTCACCGGTGACGAACTTGGCGCCGTCCAGGTACACCACGGCCTGCGCGATGTCCTCGATTTCACCCATGTGTCCGAGCGGGTGCAATGCACCCAGGGCAGCGTGGGTTTCTTCGCCGTGCATCGGGGTCTTGATGATGCCGGGCGATACTGCGTTTACCCGAATGCCGCGCTTGGCGTATTCGATGGCCAGGGATTTGGTGGCCGCGTTCAGGCCGCCTTTGGTCAGCGAGGCCAATACCGATGGCACGCCGTCGATGGCGTGGTCCACCAGGCTGGTGGTGATGTTGACGATGTGGCCGCTGCCGTGTTTTTCCATCTCGGCGATGGCCAGTTGAGTGATGTAGAAGAACCCGTTCAGGTTGACCGACAGCACGTTGGCGTAGTCTTCAGCGGTGTAGCCGGTGAACGGTTTGGCGATGAAGATCCCGGCATTGTTGACCAGGGTGTCGATGCGGCCGAAACGGGCAACCGCTTCACGGATGACACGCTGGGCGGTTTCCGGTTCGCCGATGTCGCCGGCCACGGTGAGGATGTCCGGATCGGTCGACGGTTTGATCGAACGCGAGGTGGCGACGATCCGGTAGCCCAGTTCACGGAATGCCTTGACCATGCCGTCGCCCAGACCTTGGGATGCGCCAGTGATCACAACAACTTTTTTCGAATTGCTCATGATGTATACCTCTGAAAATAATGGGGTTTGAAATTCGATGAATCAGGCTTCGGCGGGGGCCTTGGCCATTTGTCTCAACATTTGTTCGTAGTACTCGACCGACTGCGAACCGGACACCAGGTGACGGCCGTTCAGCACAAGGGCCGGGACCGAGTTGATGCCGTGCTGCCGGTAAAACTCCTCCAGCTCCCGCACTTCGTCGGCATACTCGCCCGACGCCAACACGTCCTGCGCGCGGGCCTCGTCCAGCCCCGCCTCTCCTGCCAAGCGCACCAGCGTCTGCTGATCACTCGGGTTCTGCCCTTCGCTGAAGTAAGCGCGAAGCAGGATCTTCTTCAGTGCCACCTGACGCCCTTCATGCAAGGCCCAGAGCAGCAAACGATGGGCATCGAAGGTGTTGTAGAAGTGCGTGCGTTTCTCCAGGTCGAACTTGAAGCCGATGGCGTTGCCGCGCTCGATCTGCATCGCCTTGCCCGAGGCCACGTCCTGGGCGGTGCGGCCGTATTTGCGCATCAAGTGCTCGACGGCTTTCTCGCCTTCGGCCGGCATGTTCGGGTTCAGCTCGAAAGGCTTGTAAGTCAGCTGGACCGAAACCTCACCTGCCACTTTCTCGATTGCCTGCTCCAGCGCCGTCGCCGCCAGTGCGCACCAGGGGCACACCACATCGGAGACGAAATCGATGGTTACCGAAGTGGTCATGACTTGCCCTCTTCCGCCAGTTGCTTGCGGTACTGGGTCGTGGTGATCCCGGCGTAACCCCAGTTATCGGTGTCGACTTCCTCGATCACGATGTGGGTCAGGTCTGGGCGTTTGTTGAGGACGCGTTCCAGTGTTTCAGTGATTTCGGCGATCACCTGGGCTTTCTGCTCAGTGGTAACGCCATCGCGGGTAATGCGGACACTTACGAAAGGCATGAGGACAACTCCAGTGACCTTCCCGTCGGGATGATGGGAGAGGCGTTGGAGGAGAATTTAGGATGTTCGCGGGAGGGGATAAAGGTGGGGACGGGAACTTCATTAATTACATTGAGTAATCAATAAAAAAGACCAGATACTCACGTCCATCGAGAAACCTGACGTCATTCTTATTGCGGGGACGTAAAGAGACTTTTACCTACTGGCTATATCGCTTCTTGAAGGTCACGCAATGCCTCAGGATGCTGACTTGCTATACGCAACAGCGTTTGCGCTGCTCCCGTCGGCTGCCGCCGCCCTTGCTCCCAGTCCTGCAGCGTACGCAAACTGACCCCAATCAACTTCGCGAATGCACTTTGAGACACACCGACTTTGGCCCGTGCTTCAGCAGCCGCTGATAGCGGCACTTCTGTCACGCGCGCTGCTTTGCCGGCTTTCATTTGCCGCACAGAGTCCAGCAAGTCCTGCTGGAATTGCTCCAGTTCATTGGCCATTGCTGATTTCCTCCTTCAGTTGTTTGAGGAAGGCTGCGGGTAAATTGTCGAATTTCGCCTTGGTGTAGGCGATCAACAACCAGATAGAGCCTTCGGAAAGCGTGTTGTAGTAAATGACACGTGTACCACCTCGTTTGCCCATCCCGCTTCGGGACCAACGAACCTTGCGTAAACCGCCGCTACCGGGAACCACATCGCCGGCCAGTGGATTAGCTGCCAGCCAGGTAATGAATTCATGACGTTCGCCATCGTCCCAGATAGATTCAGCGTAGCGCTTGAAAATTTCGGTTTCGATAATCGTGAACATAAGCACGACTATACGGCCCTGCCGTATACATGGGCAATGCACGCCTGTCTGCTTGAAGCCGCCAGTGAGGAAAAATTGTAGCAATCACTCCAATACGGAATCAGCCAAAGCCACCACCTAGCGAATAGGAGGTGAAGCTAAATGACTAATCCCCAAGACCTCAAAACCATCGGCCTCACTCACTTCTCCTTCCACGCCAACGAACCGCTATTTCGCATCAACGCTGGTGTCCTGGTCATCCAGGCTCTCTACCATGCTTGCGATCTACTTCACGTCGCCAAACTGCTCGCATCAGACGCAGCCATGGTTCGCGATACCGATCGACATGCCTGGGCGTCGCACTTTTTGCAGGATATGAGCAAGGCGATCATCGATGATGTGGTGAAGGTGCTGGACTCACCGATGAACAATCGCAAAACATAAGGCCATCGCGTCAATTTGAAACACTAAGACATGTCGCCGAAATCGCATTTTGGCGACATGACAATTTCAAAGGTACAAAAAAGCCCCGAACCAGTCGGGGCTTCTTCATTTCTCAGCCTTGAATCAGGCCGCGATATCTCAACCCATCATCAGAAGATGTTGATCGGGTAATCCACGAACACACGCACTTCGTTGCCGCCGACGTTGTACTCGCTCGACTTCTGCGACACGCGCAGGATGGAGCTGCGCAGTTTCACGCTCAGGTCTTTGGCCGGGCCGCTTTGCACGACGTACTTGAACTGGTTGAAGATCTCGCGCTCGGTGCCGTCGGTGCTGGTGGAGGTGGTGATGTTGTCACCCTTGACGTAGGCGAAGTTGTAGCTCAGGCCCGGCACGCCGAAGGTGCTGAAGTCCAGGCCGTAGCCCAGCTGCCAGCTGCGTTCGTCTTCAGCGTTGAAGTCGGACCAGTAGGAGTTGGCCAGGTAGATGGTGTTGCCGCCGTCGCCGACGCGGCCCTGATCCTTCTGATAGCCGCCGTAGGGATAGCCCAGGTTGCTGTCGCCGGTGCTGCGCTGGTGCGCCAGGGTGAACGAGTGCGGGCCGGTGATGAAGGTGGCCGCCAGGCTCCAGATCTTGTTGTCGTCGCCGGTGGCGCCGGTTTCGCGAACGTAGGAGTCGTCCAGTTTGGTGCGGTAGCCGTTGAAGTCCAGGGTCAGGGACTGGTCCTTGTCGATCGGGAACACGTAGTTGGCGTTCACGTATTGCTTCTTCAGCACGTCTTCGACGTCGGACGCGTACAGCGCGGCCTTGAACTGCTCGGTGAACTGGTAGCTGCCGCCCAACACGTTGATCGACTTCAGGCCACCACTGTCACGACCCTCGGCGCTTTTACGCGATTCGGCGGTGAAGCGGCCGGCGTTCAGTTCCAGACCTTTGATTTCCTTGGAGGTGATCAAGGTGCCGGTGTAGCTTTCCGGCAGCAGGCGGCCGTTGTCATAGCTCAACACCGGCAGGGCCGGCATTTGATCGCCATAGGTCAGCGTGGTGTTGGACAGGCGGAATTTGACCGCTGCGCCGCCCTTGGACAGGTCATCGGCGGGTTGGCCGCTGTCGCCCTTCTTGAAGAAGTCGATGCCTTGGGCACCGCTACGGCTTTCGCTGCGCTCCAGGTTCAGGGCGTACAGACCGAACGCGTCCACACCCACACCGACGGTGCCTTGGGTGAAGCCGGACGAGAACGTACCGATGACGCCTTGGCCCCACTCGGACTTGTCGGCATTGCCGTCTTTGAAATCGCGGTTGATGTAGGCGTTGCGCAGCAGCACTTTGAGGCTGCTGTCTTCAACGAAACCCTTGGATTCGGCCTGGTCGTTAGCCATGGCCTGTGTAGCGCTCAAGATCCCCAGAGCGATCAGGCTGATTCGCTTGTTCAACATGTTGTTTTCCTTATTACGGGTTGAAACGCGCTGTGTCGAACGGCTGAAACGGCACTATTGCGCTCTTTTTTCATTCCGAAAACAAAAAGCCCGCCCACGATTACTCGCGGCGGGCCTTTTATTATATTTGGGTCATGGCGGTCTGCCACAGGCGTTGGCCGAATCGTAACTGCGTGCTTCAAGATGTGTCAATTTCATGAAACGTCGCAGAAAAGACGAAAACCATTCAGGAAGACGCTTTACTTGGCAGGATTATTCAATCGAAGGCCACATTGCGCCTGCAGCCATTGGCGATTCCGACAAGGTTCTTGCAGAAATCGACAGCCTGCACCCGCTCGAAAGCGGCTTTTGTAACAGTTTTGACACAATTAGAAATAATCTCGCAGGCCCAGCATTCAATAATAATTAACCGAAGCAAATGCAAAGCATTACCATTCGCGACCTTTGAAATCCCCACCCTTCCGGATGCGTCTGTTAATGCCTGCCCCCTCGCGCTTCATACCCGCCACACTCGGTTTTTCTGCACTGTTATCCGCCGGTTTTACCTGCGCCGCACCGACCACGTTACCTGCCACGTCCATCAGCGCCGAATCGGAAGCCGATGACCCGCGCGTGATGGAGACCAGCACCGCCACACGCACCAACACGCCGGTGCGCTACGTTCCACAAGCCATTGATTCGATCAAGACCGCGAACGTGGTCGATTACGGCACCAATGATCTGGGCACTGCGCTCAGCGGCATTCCCAACGTCAGCAGCGGCGCCGATACCCGCTTCGACAGCCTGCGCATTCGTGGCTTCGATGCCAGCAACGACTTTTATCTGGACGGCATCCGCGACGACAGCCAGTACGTGCGCGATTTGCACAACATCGAGCGAATCGACGTGCTGAAAGGTCCGGCCGCCGTGCTGTATGGCCGTGGCAGCCAGGGCGGGATCGTCAACCGTGTCAGCAAGTTGCCGGAATTCGGCCGCCGCTCCACCGTCGAAGCACAGGGCGGCAGCGACGACCTGCGCAGCCTCTATGCCGACCTCAGCACCGACCCTGCCGAAAACATCAGCCTGCGCCTGAACATGGGCAACATGGACCAGGACAGTTTCCGCGATGGCGTGAGCGGCAATCGCCAATTGTTCGCGCCTTCGATGAGTTGGCAACTGACGCCCGACCTGAACTGGCTGGTGCAGTACGAATACAGCCGCTACAACCGTACGCCGGACCGTGGCATTCCCGGCGTGAACGGTCGACCGGCGGATGTGGGGCGCGATACGACCTACGGCAGCGAACACGATTTCATCGACGACAAGTCGCAATCCCTGCGCTCGAAACTCACTTATGAACTCAGCGACAACTGGCAGCTGCGCCAGACATTGGGCGTGTTCAAGCTCGACAGCGATTTCGACAACACCTACCTGACCGGCTACACCCCGGCGACCAATCGGGTCACGCGCCAACACTGGCAACAGGATCTGAATACCCGAAACGTCTACAACAACGTCGAACTGGAGGGCGGTTTCGATACCTTCGGCCTGGAGCACCGCCTGTTGACCGGGATCGAGATCGGCAGCCAGCGACGCAATCCAACCCTGTACAACGCCGCCACCTCCGGGCCCGGCAGTTCGGCGGTCCCGTCATTGGACCTCGACAACCCCAACCGCGACTTGCGCCACACCGGACGCATGCAGGTATCGAGCAGTACGCACACCGAAGTCGAAAGCCGTGCGGTGTATGTGCAGGATCAACTGCGACTGAACGATCAATGGCAATTGCTCGCCGGCTTGCGCTACGACACCTTCGACATCGAGTCGACCAACAAGCTGCGGGATATCTCTGAAGACCGTGACAGTCACAGCACCAGCCCACGTGTAGGACTGGTCTGGACGCCGCTGCAGAATCATTCCTTCTATGCCTCCTGGTCGAAAACCTTCTCCCCCGTTGGCGGTGGCTTGATCGGCATCACACCGGGCGCGGCCGGCAACACCAATGACCTGAGCCCCGAGCTGACCAAACAGAAAGAAATCGGCGTGAAGAGTGACTGGCTGGATGATCGCCTGAGCACCACGCTGGCGATCTATGAACTGGAGCTGTACAACCGTCGCACCAGCGATCCGAACAACCCGACCATCACCCTGCTGACGGGCGAACAGCGTTCCCGCGGGATCGAGCTGACCGCCGCTGGCAGAATCACCGGCAACTGGTACGTGCGCGGCGGCGTGGGTGTGCAGGACGCAACGGTGGAAAAGGACAACAACGGCTTTGAAGGCAAGCGCATCAGCAACGTGGCCAAGCACAACGGCAGCCTGTTCGTGACCTGGAAACCGGAAATGGGCTGGTATGCCGAGACCGGCCTCACGCTGGTCGGTGACCGCTACGCCGACAACCTCAATACCACCGTGCTGCCTGGTTATGGCCGCTGGGATGCGCTGGCCGGTTTCCGTCAGAAGGATTGGGATTTGCGCGCGGCGTTGAACAACATTACCGACAAGACGTATTACTCCTCGGCCACCAGCGCGGCGCAGATCCAGCCGGGGGAGCCGCGGAGTGTGGTGGTCACAGGAACGTATAGCTTCTAAACACCTCACAAATAACTGTGGGCTTGCTCAGGCAGAGGCCTGCACATCCAGCATCTTCTTTGACCGACACGCCGTCATCGCGGGCGAGCCCGCTCCCACAGGTTTAGCGTCCTGCCTGAACTATGTGTTCGCTGAGGATCCTTGTGGGAGCTGACTTGCCAGCGAAGGCGGTGCCACTGACATGCTGAAGAACAGTTGCTTCCACAGAGTCTGGTGGTGATATCAGTCCATATCCCAAGCCCTGAACCATCGCGCATAAAAAAAGCGCTGCCATCCCGGCAGCGCTTTTTCTTGTTCAATCCGTTGTTTTTCTTCTTATCCTTCCATCACATCCCACAACGCATCCAGTTCCGCTTCGCTGAACAAGCCAGCGGGGTAGCGCTCGATCATTGTCCGGCGCGGATCAGTTTCACTGATCTGACGCGTTCCATTGGACTTGAACCAGTGCGCCAGGATCTGGAGCGATTCACCATTTACAGTCAGGGGATGCAGTGCCCGCTCGCCCACCATGTTCACTTCGGCGTTCATTTAAGCGCTCTCTCCCGGATTGTGAGCGGCTAAGTTATCCAAGGTTTATGACAGAACAACGAAGTTCTTTCCCCTCCCCGTTTTGCACGCTGATCAATACAAGAGCTATGCCAATGTGTCGGATCTGTCGACCGGCGGATACGAAAAAGCCCGCAGTCCTGTAGGACTGCGGGCTCTGCGCAAGGCGGCGGGTGCAAATGCTTGCTGAACTGATTTTGCAATCAACTCAAGCTGTTACAACTGCACTCACTCTTTGTGCGGCGCTGGTTGCTGTTGGGTAAGGCAGTGAATGTTACCGCCACCCAGTAACAGTTCACGCCCCGGCACCATCACCACTTCGTGCTGTGGGAACAGGCTCTGCAGAATCTCCTTGGCCGGGCCGTCCATTGGATCGTCGAAGCTCGGTGCAATGATGCCGCCGTTGACGATCAGGAAGTTCACGTAGGAACCAGCCAGACGAACCGACGGGTTACGCTCCTGGGTGCCCTCTACCGCGTCGACACCCGCGCACTCTTCCTCGGTCGCGAAAAGCGGCCCGGGAATCGGCATTTTGTGCACCGTGAACGGGCGCCCCTTGGCGTCGGTGCTGTTTTGCAGCACCTTCATCGCCGCCTGGCAGCGCGGGAAGTTCGGGTCCTGCGGGTCATCGGTCCATGCCAGCAATACTTCGCCGGGACGCACGTAGCAGCAGAAGTTATCCACATGGCCATCGGTTTCGTCGTTGAACAGACCGTCCGGCAGCCAGATGATTTTATCCACAGCCAGGTTCGCGCTCAGTACCGCTTCGATTTCGGCGCGGTTCATGTGCGGGTTGCGATTGCGGTTGAGCAGGCACTCTTCGGTGGTGATCAGCGTGCCTTCGCCATCGACGTGGATCGAGCCGCCTTCGAGCACGAAGCCCTCGGTGCGATAGCGCGGGCTGCGTTCGATCTCCAGGATCTTGCCGCCCACCTGCGAGTCACGGTTCCACGGCGAATACAGGCCACCGTCAAAACCGCCCCAGGCATTGAAATCCCAGTTCACGCCGCGCACTTCGCCGCTGTTGTTGATGACGAACGTCGGGCCAGTATCGCGGACCCAGGCGTCGTCGCTGGACATTTCCACCACGCGGATGTTCGGTACGTCCAGACGGGCGCGGGCGTTTTCATATTGGCCGGCGGAAACCGCCACGGTGACCGGCTCGAAGCGGGCAATGGCCTTGGCCACCGCTACATGCGCCGCTTGCGCCGGTTTGCCACCCAGGCGCCAGTTGTCCGGGCGCTCGGGCCAGACCATCCAGGTCTGGGTTTGGGGGGCCCACTCGGCCGGCATGTAAAAGCCATCTTCGCGAGGGGTGCTATTCAAAGTGGTCATGGCTCAGGACTCCGGAGTGGCTTTGATGCCTGACAGAAAAGAAAGCGTATTGGTACACGCCGTGGACAGTGGTGACTTTATATCCGATAAATATCGACTTTTAAAGCACCACCAATCCACTGAAACCTAAAAGCACAATAAAAAACCGATATCAATCGAACTAATGCCACCATTCCAAGTGGGAGCGAGCCTGCTCGCGATGAGGTCATATCAGTCACAGCATCACTGACTGACAGATCGCTATCGCGAGCAGGCTCGCTCCCACAGGGGTTAGGCCTTTACAGATCTTCCGAGAGCACCTTCGAAAGCATATCCACAAAGAAATCCACGCTCTGGCGCGACGTGACCATCGGCGGCTTGATCTTGAGCACGTTCAGATAGTCGCCGGTGGGCTGCATGAAGATCCCCAGGTCGCGCAGGCGATTGCACAGCGCAGTGGTTTCTTCGGTCGCCGGTTCCAGCGTTTCGCGGTTGCGGACCAATTCAACCCCCAGGTAGAAGCCGGAACCATGTACCGCCCCTACCAGCGGATGAATATCGATCAGCGCCTCCAGGCGCTCCTTGAAGTAGCCGCCGACGACCTGGGCGTTCTCCCAGAGCTTTTCTTCTTCCATCACATCCAGCACCGCCATGCCGATCTGGCAACTGACCGGACTGCCGCCGGCCGAGGAGAAGAAATAGCCCTCGGCCTCCAATGCCTCGGCGATTTCCCGGCGGGTGATGACCGCGCCCAGTGGCTGGCCGTTACCCATGCCCTTGGCCATGGTGATGATGTCCGGCACCACACCCTGATCCTCGAAGCCCCAGAAGAAATGGCCCATGCGTCCATAGCCCACCTGAACTTCGTCGGCGATGCACACCCCACCCTGTGCCCGTACCATGGCATAGACTTGTTTCAAGTAACCCGCCGGCAGCGAGATACCGCCGGCGTTGCCATAGACCGGCTCGCAGATGAAACCGGCCAGCTGACGCTTTTGTTCGGCGATTTTCGCCAGGTTGTGTTCCACGCTGCGCACGTAGTCCGGTGCGCTGTCCGGGCCACGGAACTCACCGCGGTAGGTGTTCGGTGCAACGACCGGATGCACCCAGTCCGGGCGACTGCTCAGGGCCTTGGGGTTATCGGCAATCGAAGTCGAGACCGCATCGGCCCCCACCGTCCAGCCGTGATAGGCCTCCAGCACACTGATCATGTCGCGGCCACCGCTGTAGGCCCATGCCAGACGAATGGCCAGGTCATTGGCCTCGCTGCCACTGTTGACCAGGAACACACGGTCCATGGAGTCCGGCGCCAGCTTGAGCAAGCGCTCGGAGAACTCGGCGACGGCGGCGTAGTTGAAGCGTGAGTTGGTGTTGAGCAACGACCACTGACGACCGGCCACTGCCGCCATGCGTGGATGACCGTGACCGAGCACCGCGACGTTGTTGAGCATGTCGAGGTAGGAACGGCCCTGCATGTCGATCAGGTGATTGCGCCAGCCACGTTCGATGCGCGGCGGGTCGACGTAATAGTGTTTTTGGGTGCGGGCGAAACTGGCATCGCGGCGGGCCAGCAACGTCTGGGCGTCGAGCTCTTCCTGCGCATCACAGGCCAGCCCCAGCAACGCCGCCGGTGACGGGCACAGTGCCTGCCACGCCGCTGCGCGTGAAGGCGTACAGAACAACGGTGCGCTGAGCGAAGCACCGCGGCACAACTGCACAACCAGCGGGCCGCTGACCTCGCCCAGTACCTGGCCCTTGACCAGCGCGGCCCCCGAATACAGCGATGGCGTCACACCCCAAAGCCGCAGGCTCAATTGCGGACCATCGAGCTGCAACACGCCCGCCGCAGACTGGTGCACCACCCCGGCAAACGGTGCTTCGACCGTCGTACCCTGTGGTGCGCGCAATTCGACGTGCAACGGGAAGGTGTCCGGTTCGGTGGCGCTGTCGGGCCGGGTACGGGACAAACGGTATTGCCCGTAACGGCTGGCCGCCAGCCCGTGAACGGACGAGGCTTCATCGAGCAGACGCTGATCGATGCCTTCCTGCTCCCAGTTGCCGGCGTCGAAGTGTGGGCTGAGCACGCCCAGATCGATCAAGGCAAATTCACGACCGACCAGGTTCGGCAACAGAGGGGCAAAACCCTCACTGCCAATGCCCGGCAGCGCCTGCCCGACCGCGCTCAAAATCGCAGCCTCCATCAGCGCCAGCGGGACGGAGGTCGCAACGCGGAAAATCTCCCACTCGTGGGTCAGATTGTCGCGACTGTACTGGTTGCCCGGATCGATGCTGACCTGCTGCTCGCCGCTGAGCACCAGCACTGCCGCACGAGCGACGATCAACGGCCACAGCGCCAGCAGTTCTTCTCGCTGCAACGGGTTGACGGCGTGGAACGCCTGCACCGCCGGCAAAATGCAGAAAGGATCGCCATCGGCATGATGCAGCAATGCCGCGCACGTCACCGACAGATCAGTGATGCGCCAGGTGCGGACCAGGTCGCCGAAATCGATGACGCCCTGCAACTGCCATTGACGATCCGAATCGCGCTGCCACACCACGTTATCGTCGGTGATATCCATATGGATAGCCTGCACCGGCAGCTTGTCCAGCAACGGCTGCAAATGGCGCTCGGCCTGCGCCGCCGCATCGGCGATCAATTGGCGCTGGGTGTCGTCCTGGATCACCGGCAGCAAATGCGCGATCAATGCCTGGGCATGACGCGCGTCCCACTGCAGGGTGCGCACCAGGCCCGGATGATCGAATTGCGCCAGCGCCAGGTCCATCTCGCCGCACAAACGGCCGAAACCTGCCACTACGGTGGGGTTGAAATGGTCGAGGTGCGTCAGCGACTGGCCTTCGATGTAATCGAGCAGGCGCACATGCACCGCTTGTCCGCCGACCTCCAGTGACAGCAGGTCTGCGCCGTTCTTCGCCGTGATCACCCGCGGCACGTGCACATCAGGGTGCTGCGCCAGGTGCTTGAGCCCCGCATGCTGGGCTTGCAGCTCCAGCGCTGCATAGTCGCCCCGGCAGATTTTCAGCACGAAGCGGCCCTGATCGCTGTCGACGCGGTAGTTCAGGTCCTGCTGGCTGCCAAGGGCTTTCAGCTTGCCGCTCAGTCCGTAATGTTCCTGCAACAGCTCCAGCGCTTGCTCGGCAGAGACTTGCGGGCTGGGCAAACTGGCGCGATGAATCAACGTGGCGAGCGGCATACAACGACCCCTTTAAATTTATTAAACGCCTATATCGCCATTGCTTTGGACGATACGCAACCCCCAATGAGCTCCTCTCTGACCGACTGCGTGAGGGCAAAGCGGCATCAACGCGTGCAAACCGCTACACTCACCCACTCTTCGACCGCGAGAGGCTCATTCTCACATGCGCATCCTCATCACCGGCGGTGCCGGCTTCATTGGTTCGGCCCTGATTCGTCATCTGATACAGCACACTGATCACGAAGTACTCAACCTGGACAAGCTGACCTATGCCGGCAATCTCGAATCGCTGGCCAGCATCGCCAGCGATACACGCTACGAATTCGTGAAAGCCGACATCGTCGACCAGGCAACCGTCAGCGCGGTACTGAACCGTTTCCAGCCTCACGCGATCATGCACCTGGCGGCCGAATCCCACGTCGACCGTTCCATCGACGGCCCGTCGGACTTCATACAGACCAATATCGTCGGCACCTACAGCCTGCTGGAAGCCGCGCGTGGCTACTGGCAAACACTGCCTGCCGCTGAAAAGGACACCTTCCGTTTTCATCACATCTCCACCGACGAGGTCTACGGTGACCTCCACGGTGTAGACGACCTGTTCACGGAAACCACGGCCTACGCCCCCAGCTCGCCCTATTCCGCCAGCAAAGCCGCATCGGATCACCTGGTCCGGGCCTGGCATCGCACCTATGGCCTGCCCGTGGTGCTGACCAACTGCTCGAACAACTACGGGCCTTTTCATTTCCCTGAAAAGCTGATCCCGCTGGTGATTCTCAACGCACTCAAGGGCAAGCCTCTGCCTGTGTATGGCAATGGCCTGCAAGTGCGAGACTGGCTGTATGTCGAAGACCATGCCCGTGCGCTGCTCAACGTGGTGACTGAAGGCAAGGTCGGCGAGACCTACAACATCGGCGGTCACAACGAGCAAAAGAACATTGATGTCGTACGTGGCATCTGTGCATTGCTCGAAGAGCTGGCACCGCGCAAGCCTGAAGGCGTCGCGCACTACAGCGACCTGATTACCTTCGTCACCGATCGCCCCGGCCATGACCTGCGCTACGCTATCGATGCAAGCAAAATAGAACGCGAACTGGGCTGGGTGCCCAAAGAGACGTTCGAAAGCGGCTTGCGCAAGACCGTTCAGTGGTATCTGGATAACCTGGAGTGGTGTCGCCATGTCCAGGATGGCAGCTACCAAGGGGAACGACTGGGTTTCACCTCCATTAAGGACCTCATAGCATGATGAAAGGAATCGTATTGGCGGGCGGCTCCGGCACACGCCTGCATCCGATCACACTCGGCGTATCCAAGCAGCTGCTGCCGGTCTATGACAAACCGATGATTTACTACCCGATCTCGGTGCTGATGCTGGCCGGCATCAAAGACGTTCTGTTGATCTCCACGCCTCAGGATCTGCCGCGGTATCAGGGTCTGCTGGGCAACGGCGGCCAGTTCGGAATGAACATCAGCTACGCCGAACAGCCGTCGCCTGACGGTTTGGCCCAGGCGTTCCTGATTGGCGAGGAGTTCATTGGCAACGACCCCGTGTGCCTGATCCTGGGCGACAACATTTTCCATGGCCCGCATTTGGGCGTGCAGTTGCAAAACGCAGTAAACCGCAGTTCCGGGGCCACGGTTTTCGGTTATTGGGTCAAGGACCCTCAGCGTTTTGGCGTCATTGATTTCGACAGCGAAGGCCGAGCACTGTCGATCGAAGAAAAACCAGCCAAGCCGAAATCCAGTTACGCGGTCACCGGCCTGTATTTCTATGACAACGATGTCATCTCGATCGCCAAGTCGCTCAAACCCTCGCCTCGCGGAGAGCTGGAGATCACCGACATCAACAATGCGTACCTGCAGCGTGGCGATTTGCACATCGAACGTTTCGGTCGCGGTTTCGCCTGGCTGGATACCGGCACCCACGAAAGCTTGCTCGAAGCATCGCAGTACGTGCAGACCATCGAGAACCGCCAGGGGTTGAAGGTCGCTTGCCTGGAAGAAATTGCCTATAACAACGGCTGGATCAGCCGCGAGCAGCTACTGAATCAGGCGCGCTATTTCGGCAAGACCGGCTACGGCCAGTACCTCTTTACCGTGGCCGGCGAGACACCATGAGTGTATCGCCGAAAATACTCATCTGCGGCCGGCAGGGTCAGGTCGCGCAGGCCTTGCAACAGCGCCTGGGCGGGTTGGGCGAGCTGATCGTCTGTGGTCGCGATCAACTCGACCTGACGCAACCGGCGTCTATTCGTCAGCAGTTACAACGACTGCGCCCCGACCTGATCATCAATGCCGCCGCCTATACGGCGGTCGATCAGGCGGAGCACGAACAGGAGCAAGCCTTCGCAATCAACGCCATTGCTCCCGGCATCCTGGCCGAACAAGCCCTTGAGCTTGAGGTGCCGCTGATTCACTACTCCACCGACTACGTGTTCGATGGCAGCAAAACCAGCCCTTACCTCGAGGCCGATACGACCAATCCGTTGAATGTCTACGGTGCCAGCAAACTCGCGGGTGAACAGGCAATCATCGACGTCGGCTGCCAGCATCTGATACTGCGCACCAGTTGGGTTTACTCGACCCTTGGCCGCAATTTCCTACTGACCATGCAGCGGCTGCTCACCGAAAAACCGGAGCTGCGCGTGGTCAGCGATCAGACAGGCGCCCCCACTTGGGCAGGCACCATCGCCGACAGCACCTGCGCCCTGATCCAGCGTTGGCGGGCAGGCCAGGCCGGCGCGTGGGGCACCTATCACCTGACCGCCCAGGGCGAAACTTCCTGGTTCGGTTTTGCCCAGGCCATCGGCCAAGCCTTGCGGGCCCAGGGCAAGCCTTGCGCAACGCTGGTACCGATCGCCTCCAGTGAATACCCAACACCTGCAACGCGCCCATTGAACTCGCGCCTCGATTGCAGTGCCCTGCAACGGGAGTGGGGGGTCAGCCAGTCGCACTGGCAAACCGCGCTACGCGAGTGTCTTGACGAACAAGCCTAGGCATAATGCGCCTGTACCCTCAGGCGCTTGATGCTTATGACTGCGACCCTCCCACCCAGACCCCGCTGGCGCAGCCTGGCCCTGCTTGCGCTATGCCTGGCGCCGCTGTTGTGGCCGCTGCAGCATCTGGCCGAGCGTTACTACCGCAGCGAACTGACCGGACAGAATCGCCAGACCCTCGATCTCTACGTCGCCAACTTGCTGGGCACCCTGCATCGTTATGAAGTGTTGCCGCAAATCCTCGGCGATCTGCCTGCACTGCGCGCGGTGCTTGGCGCGCCGGATGATGGTGTCACCCAGGGCAATGCCAATCGACTGTTAAAAAATATCAGCAGCCAGACCGGCGCCGAAGTCATGTACCTGATGGACACCACGGGCAAGACCCTGGCGGCCTCCAACTGGGACAAACACGACAGTTTCGTCGGGCGCAATTTTGCGTTCAGGCCGTACTTCAGCGAAGCCATGGCCGGGCGGCTCGGGCGTTTTTTCGGCCTCGGCACCACGTCCGCCAAACGCGGTTACTTCTTCGCCGCCGCCGTGCGCGATGGCGAGAAAATCACCGGCGTGCTGGTGGTCAAGGTTGACCTGGACCACACTGAAAGCCTCTGGGGCAAAACCCCGGAACAACTGCTGCTGACCGATCAGAACGGCGTGGTCATCCTCACCTCGCGGCCGGATTGGCGCTTTCGCCTGACCCGCCCCTTGAGCGAAGAGGAACGCAAGTCCATCAGCGCCATCCAGCCTTACCCCACTCGCGAACCGCTGCCACTGAAGCTCAATCCCAACGCGTGGCTGACACAGACCCAGGCCATTGCGGAAACCGGCTGGAACGTCAGCATCCTCGCCCCGCGCACCTTGATCGACCGCCCGGTACGCACGGTGGTGGCCATCGGTGGCGCGACGCTTTTGGTGGTGATGCTGTTGCTGGGCCTGATGATGCAGCGCCGCCGTCATTATCTGGAGCGCATCGCCTTCGAAGCCAAGGCCCGTCGCGAACTGGAAGGCCGGGTCGCCGAACGCACCAGCGACCTGGAAGGCCTCAACCGCCGACTCAAGCAGGAAGTGCTGGAGCGCGAGCAGGCCCAGCAGGAACTGGTGCGCGCCCAGGATGACCTGGTGCAGGCCGGCAAGTTGTCGGCGCTCGGGACGATGTCGGCAAGCATCAGCCATGAACTCAATCAACCGCTGGCTGCCATCCGCAGCTACGCGGAGAACGCCGAAATACTGCTCGACCACCAACGCACCGACGATGCCCGCGGCAATCTCAAGCTGATCAGCGAACTGACGGGGCGCATGGCCTCGATCATTGCCCATTTGCGCGCTTTTGCCCGACGCGACCGCCACGCTCCGGAAAGTGTCGCCCTGCAACCGGCACTGGACGATGCCCTGGCCCTGTTGGCCAAGCGCCGGCGCAGTATGGACGTGGAGCTGATCCGTGACTTGCCCGCCGCAACCTTGTGGGTCGAGGCCGGAGAGACCCGCCTGCGCCAGGTGCTGGGCAACCTGCTGGCCAACGCCCTGGACGCCCTGACGGAAAAAGGCCCGCCGCGCAAACTCTGGTTGAGTGCCCAAACCAGCGCCGATGGCGTCAACCTGTACATTCGCGACAACGGCCCCGGTTTTTGCCTGGAGGCCCTGGGTCGCGCCAGCGAGCCTTTCTATACCACCAAGACCCGTACTCAGGGGCTTGGCCTGGGACTGGCGATTTGCGAGACCCTAATGCGCGCCTTCGGCGGTGAACTGTCATTCGCCAACCACAAGGAAGGTGGCGCCCTGATTACCCTGAAATTGCGTGCAGGCGCGCCGGGTGTGAGCCTGCAACCGTCCGAGGACCGAAGTGCATGACCATCGACAATCGCATCCAGGTCGTGTTGATCGACGACGATCCCCATTTGCGCCAGGCCCTGAGCCAGACCCTCGATCTGGCGGGCCTGAAGGTTCTGTCGCTGGCCGAAGCCAAAGGCCTGGCCGGGCAACTGGAACGCGACTGGCCGGGAGTGGTGGTCAGCGACATTCGCATGCCCGGCATGGACGGTCTTGAACTGCTGAACGAACTTCACGCCCAGGACCCGGAACTGCCGGTGCTCTTGATCACCGGGCACGGCGACGTGCCACTGGCGGTGCAGGCCATGCGCGCCGGGGCCTATGATTTTCTGGAAAAGCCCTTCTCCAGCGACGCCCTGCTCGACAGCGTGCGCCGCGCCCTGGCCCTGCGCCGACTGGTGCTGGATAACCGCAGCCTGCGCCTGGCCCTTAGCGATCGTACTGAACTGAGCACGCGCCTGGTGGGGCAATCGCCGTCGATGCAACGCCTGCGCGAGCAAATCGGCGCCCTGGCAGCCACAAAAGCCGACGTGTTGATCCTCGGCGAAACCGGCGCCGGTAAAGAAGTGGTGGCCCGTGCGCTGCACGATCTGTCGAACCGCAGAAACGGCCCTTTCGTGGCCATCAACGCCGGCGCGCTGGCCGAATCGGTGGTCGAAAGCGAATTGTTCGGCCACGAACCGGGCGCCTTCACCGGGGCGCAGAAACGTCGAATCGGCAAATTCGAATTCGCCAACGGCGGCACATTGTTCCTCGATGAAATCGAAAGCATGAGCCTGGATGTACAGGTCAAATTGCTGCGCTTGCTGCAAGAGCGGGTGGTCGAGCGCCTGGGTGGCAATCAGTTGATCCCGCTGGATATCCGCATCATTGCCGCCACCAAGGAAGATTTGCGTCAGGCCGCAGACCAGGGCCGTTTCCGCGCCGACCTGTATTACCGCCTGAACGTCGCGCCACTGCGTATTCCGCCACTGCGTGAACGCGGCGAAGATGCGCTGGTGCTGTTTCAGCATTTTGCCGACGAGGCCAGCACCCGCCACGGCCTGCCGCCCCATGAACTGCAACCGGGCCAGCGCGCCCTGCTGCTGCGCCACCCCTGGCCCGGCAACGTGCGCGAACTGCAGAATGCGGCGGAACGCTTCGCCCTCGGCCTGGAACTGGCACTCGATGACAACGAGGCGCAGGACGCTCCCGGCATCCTGGCGCACAGGGTCAGCGGCGGGCTGAGCGAACAGGTGGAAAACTTCGAAAAATCCCTGATTGCCGCCGAACTGGCGCGCTCGCACAGTTCAGTGCGCAGTGTCGCCGAAGCACTTGGCATACCGCGCAAGACCTTGCACGACAAATTGCGCAAACACGGCCTGAGCTTCGCCGACAGCCAGACCGACGAATCCGATTGAGCCGGTGGCCAATCAACCACTTCAAACAAGAGGCCGCTCAATGAGCCGCGAAAGCCGTCAACTGGAATCGGTCCTGCACCACGATATACCCCTCACCCGGGACATGGGCCTCAAAGTACTGGACTGGCACGACCTGCAACTGCGCCTGCACTTGCCGCTGGATGCCAACGTCAACCACAAGAGCACCATGTTCGGTGGCAGCCTGTATTGCGGTGCCGTACTGGCAGGTTGGGGATGGCTGCATTTGCGTCTCAAGGAAGAAGGCATCACCGATGGGCACATCGTGATTCAGGAAGGACAGATCAACTACCCGCTACCGGTCACCGGTGACGCCCATGCCATTTGCCAGGCGCCGAACGCGCAAGTGTGGAAGAAGTTTCTGGCCATGTACCAACGCTATGGCCGTGCACGCCTGAGCCTGCAAACGCGCGTGGTGAATGCAGGCAGCGATGAAGATGCGGTGACGTTTACCGGGCAATACGTGTTGCACCGTTGAAGGGCAATGAGTGCCGATGAAGGCGCCTGCGATGATCTCGCATGGCGCCAGCTCGCTTTCGCCTCGTAGGAGCCAGGCTTGCCGGCGAAGGCATTTTCAAAGGCACCGCCAGACGTAAGGCCGCCTTCGCGGGCAAGCCTCGCTCCTACAGGCGAAGGCATTTTCAAAGGCACCGCCAGACGCAAGGCCACCTTCGCGGGCAAGCCTCGCTCCTACAGGCGAAAGCGTTTTCAACGGCACCGCCGATCTACAACGTGGCCAGTGCCAGCAATTTGTCCCGCCACGCCGCCTTCGCGGGCAGTGCCAGGAAGAACGCGTTGAGCAGCGATTCCCGCGCTGGATAACAGAACGGCGCACCGCTCAAATCCAGTACCTCGCCCCCGGCCCCTTCGAGCACACCCTGAGCTGCCGCCGTGTCCCACTGTGAGGTCGGCGCCAGGCGCGGGTAACAATCGGCCGAGCCTTCCGCCAACAGGCAGAACTTCAGCGAGCTGCCGATGTTGGCCAGCTCCAGCTCGCCAAGGCCCGCACTCAGCCCGGCCAGCAAGCGTTCCTGTTCAGGGCTGGAATGGCGACGACTGGCAACCACGGTGAACGCGCTGCCCGCCGGCGGTGCGTTGCGAACCTGAATCGGCTGCGGCTCGGTACCTTCGCCGCCGCGCCACGCGCCCAGTCCGGTACCGCCCACATAAAAACGCCCGTTGGTCGGCATCGAAACGACACCGAACACCACGCGCCCCTGCTCGATCAGGGCGATGTTGACGGTGAACTCTTCACTGCCGGAGATAAATTCCTTGGTGCCGTCCAGCGGATCCACCAGCCACCAGCGCTGCCACCCGGCACGCACGCTTTGCGCAATGCCGGCGTCCTCTTCGGACAACACCGGGATACTCGGGTCCAGCGCCGTCAACCCGGCAAGAATCACATGGTGGGCGGCAAGGTCAGCAGCGGTGACGGGCGAATCGTCAGCCTTGGCCGTCACCTCGGTACCGGTTCGCCAGAACGGCAGGATGGCCTCGCCGGCTTTCAACGCCAGCGCCACCACTGGAGCCATCAACGGATGAGAAAACGTCATGGCAGAAACACCCCACGCTGGGTCAACAGATCACGGGTCAGATACAGTGCCGCCAAGGCACGCCCTTCAGTGAACTGAGGGTTTTGCGCCAGGGCCGACAACTCCCGAAGGTTGACTTTGCCCAGGCCCATCGGCTCCGGCTCGTCGCCTGGAAGGCGCTCTTCATACAGATTGGTGGCCAGTACCACCTGGATTTTCTGGCTCATGTAGCCGGGCGACAATGACAACTCGGTCAGGTGTTCCAATTGCCGCGCGCCAAACCCGGCCTCCTCCTTGAGCTCGCGCTCGGCCGCCGCCAGCACATCTTCGCCCGGTTCGATCAGGCCTTTGGGCAGCGACAACTCGTACTGATCGGTGCCGCCGCAGTACTCCTCGACCAAAACCGCGTGCTCGGCATCGAGCATCGCCACGACCATTACCGCGCCATACCCGGCGCCCTTGCCGACCAATCGCTCGTAGGTGCGCTCCACGCCGTTGGAAAAGCGCAACTTCAGCTCTTCGACGCAGAATAATCGGCTGGTGGCGACGACCTCGCGGGCGAGGATGGTGGGTTTCTGGCGCATGCAAAGCTCCTTGGCGTGAACGCGCTACTATAACGCGGGTTCCACCGATTATTTACGCCAGATATCTTTCTATCGTTCGAGACATTGCCATGCCTTCACTTCCCTGGTCCGACATCGATACCGTTCTGCTGGACATGGACGGCACACTGCTGGACCTGCATTTCGACAATCACTTCTGGCTGGAGCACCTGCCGCAGCGCTATGCCGACCTGCACGGAGTGAGCCGGGCCATGGCCGAGCTTGAGTTGCAGCCGCTGTTCGAACGCAATGCCGGTCAACTGCAGTGGTATTGCCTGGATTTCTGGAGCGCCGAACTCAAGCTGCCGGTGCGCGAACTGAAACTGGAAACCGCGCACCTGATCGCCTTGCGCCCGGATGCCGATACCTTTCTGGCAGCGATCAAGCAGGCCGGCAAACGCGTGGTGCTGATCACCAATGCTCATCGCGACTCCCTGTCCTTGAAACTGGAAAGAATCGAACTGGCGCCCTACTTCGAACGATTGATCAGCTCCCACGATTACGGTTACCCCAAGGAAAACCCCCAGTTCTGGGAAGCGTTGCAGGCAGACATCAACTTCGACCCGGCGCGCAGCCTTTTTATCGACGACACGCTGCCGATCCTGCGCAGCGCGCGGAGTTTCGGCGTGGCGCATCTATTGGCCGTGAAAGAGCCGGACAGCCGCAAGGGGCCCAAAGACACCGCCGAGTTTGCGGCGGTCGGGAATTATCGGGATTTGATTGCAGGGCTTTGAGATCGAGGCGCCTGCATCGCGGGCAAGCCCGCTCCCACAGGATTTATGTCGTTCACAAATGATGCGCACGACACGATACCTGTAGGAGCGAGGCTTGCCCGCGAAGGCCATTACGCGGTACTGAACGTTACTCGGGAATCCGCAACGACTGTCCGGGGTAGATCTTGTCCGGATGCGACAGCATCGGTTTGTTGGCTTCAAAGATCTTGTTGTACTGGTTGGCATTACCGTACACGCGCAGGGAAATCGCACTGAGGGTGTCACCTTTCACGACGGTGACAAATACGGCGGCCTTGGCCACAGGCCCGGTCACGGTGATCTGATCATCCACGCTACCGACACCGGCAATGTTGCCCACGGCCAGCAGGATTTTTTCCTTCTCTTCCTGACTGGCCACTTCGCCGGTCACCGTGACCTTGTCGCCATCGACCGTCGCCTGCACATTCGGGTTACCCAGGCCGACCTTGCTGATGTGTTCCTTCAACTGCTCACTGGCATTGGCGTTGCCTGGCGTCAGCAGATCCAGCAGCTTCTCGCCCGCCTCTTTCACAAAGCTCAAAAGACTCATGGTGCACGCTCCTTGGGTTTCGGGATCCAGACGCAAAAGCCTAGACCACCACCGTGGCCCGCGAATTCCTCCCGACCAATGACGCCGCTGCCCCCCGACGATAGAATCCCCGCCTTCCCGCGCCCAGGAGCGAAGATGGACATCAAGCAGCTGAAATTCCTCGTCGCCCTCGACGAAACCCGGCACTTCGGCCAGGCTGCCGCGCGATGCCACATCACCCAGCCAACCCTGTCCATGCGCCTGCGCAGCCTTGAAGAAGAACTCGACCTGGCGCTGGTCAATCGCGGGCAACGCTTCGAAGGCTTCACCGCGCCGGGCGAACGGGTGCTGGCCTGGGCACGCACAGTGTTGGCGGCCTACGACGGCCTGTACGCCGAAGCGGCTGCCTGTCGCGGCAATCTGGTCGGCACCTTGCGCCTGGGTGTGGTGCCGTTGTCGAGCTTCGACCCTCTGCCGCTGTTGCAGCGCCTGCATGCCGAACACCCCCATCTGCGCTTTGAACTCTCGGCATTGAGCTCGGAGCAGATCCTCGAACAGTTGTCGAATAACCGCCTGGATCTGGGCGTGTCGTATCTGGAGCGCCTGGACGCCGAGCACTTCGAATCGCTGGCTTTCAGCGAAACCAGCATGGGCCTGCTGTACGATCAACGCTTCTTCAGCTTCGGCGAGGCGCCGCTGAGCTGGGAATCGCTGATCGAACTGCCGCTGGGTATGCTCACCAGCGGCATGCATTTTCGCCAGTCCATCGACCACAACTTCCACAGCCGAGGCCTCACCCCGCAACCCTTGCTGCAGACCGATGCCGTGCATCAACTGCTGCAAGCCGTGCACGGCGGCCTGTGCTGCGCCGTGATGCCGTTGGAAGGCAGCCTCGCAGGCCTGACCGAGCATCTGCGCCTGCAGCCCATCGAAAATGCGCGAACCCTTGGCCGTCTGGGGATGATCATGCGACGCAGCGCACCACGTTCGGCCCTGGCAGAGGCGTGCTTCGCGATTTATCAACAATCGTTGGCCCGCGCTTGATCGACGGCATCTATCGGTAGATCAGTATTAGCGATTAGACGCGACAAGTTGACGCGCCTAGGCTTAAAGCTGATCAATCCGTCGGTGATGCCATGAACGACAAGCGCCCTGCCTGCGTGGCGCCTGCCCCCGCAACGCCCGCACCTGCTGCCAGCCAGACCTACAGCTACAGCGACCTTGAATGCTGCGAATCGGCCAGTGCTGCATTGGCCGAGGAAGTGGCGCTGGCGATCTCCTATAACGGCATCAGCCAGGCCGTGATGCTGGTCACGCCGACGGACCTCGAAGATTTCATCGTTGGCTTCAGCCTCGGCAGCGGCATCATCCAGGACGCCACTGACATCTATGACCTGCAACTCAGTGGTTCAGGCTCGGCGCAATACGCGCAAGTGACCATCGCCAACCGCGCATTCTGGAACCTCAAGCAGCAGCGTCGGCAGCTGGCGGGCACCAGCGGTTGCGGGCTCTGCGGCGTGGAAGCGGTCGAGCAGGCGCTGCCGGAACTCAAGGTATTGCCCGGCGCCCCATTGCCTCCCCTCGAATGGCTCGACGGCCTGCGCCAACGCATCGGCCAATTCCAGCCACTGGGCCAGCACTGCGGTGCCGTGCATGCGGCGGTGTTCATGAACGACCAGGGCGAACTGTTGCTGGGCCGTGAAGATATCGGTCGGCACAACGCCCTCGACAAGCTGATCGGCGGACTGATCCGTCGCAATATCCCGATCACCGGCGGCCTGGCGATTGTCACCAGCCGCTGCAGCCTCGAACTGATTCAGAAAGTGTTGCGCGCCGGCATTCAGACGCTGGTCAGCCTGTCCTCGCCCACAGGCCTGGCCGTGCAATGGGCTCGTCGCCACAACCTCAACCTCATCCATTTGCCACAGAAGAGCGCGCCTCGGGTCTACAGCCCGGCGCTGGAGAAACAAGCGTGAGTCAACACCGCCAAGCCGACCAGACCCCCGTTCCTCGCTACAAGCCCTATAAAGGCCCGGCCGGTGGCTGGGGCGCGCTGATCAGCGTCGCCCAGGCCTGGTTGACCAGCGACAACGCGCTGAAGAACCTGCGCATGATGCTCAAGACCAACAAGAACGGCGGCTTCGACTGCCCCGGTTGTGCCTGGGGCGACTCGCTGGAGGGCGGCATGGTGGCGTTCTGCGAGAACGGCGCCAAAGCGGTGAACTGGGAAGCGACCAAGCGCCGTGTCGATGGCAAATTCTTCGCCAGGCACAGCGTCACCTCGTTGCTGGAGCAGAGCGACTACTGGCTCGAGTATCAGGGCCGCCTGACCGAGCCCTTGAGCTACGACGCGCAAACCGATCGCTACCAGCCGATCAGTTGGGACGATGCGTTCGCCCTGATCGCCAAACACTTGAACGGCTTGTCGAGCCCGGATCAAGCCGAGTTCTACACCTCGGGACGCGCCAGCAACGAAGCGGCCTTTCTCTACCAGCTGTTCGTGCGCGCCTATGGCACCAACAACTTTCCGGATTGCTCGAACATGTGCCACGAGGCCAGCGGTGTGGCGTTGTCGCAAAGTGTTGGCGTCGGCAAGGGCACGGTGACCTTCGATGACTTCGAGCACGCCGATGCGATTTTCGTCTGGGGCCAGAACCCCGGCACCAACCACCCACGCATGCTCGAACCGCTGCGTGAAGCGGTCAAACGCGGCGCGCAGGTGGTGTGCATCAACCCGCTGAAGGAACGTGGCCTGGAACGCTTCCAGCACCCGCAGCACCCGATCGAAATGCTGACCAACGGCGACAGGCCGACCAACACCGCCTACTTCCGCCCGGCACTGGGCGGTGACATGGCGATCATGCGCGGCATGGCCAAATTCCTGCTGCAATGGGAGCGCGAGGCGCAGAAGGCAGGCGCCCCGGCCGTGTTCGATCACGAATTCCTCAACGAGCACAGCGTCAACGTGCTGGAGTACCTGGCCGTCATCGACGACACCTCCTGGGAGCAGATCGTCGAGCAGTCGGGCCTGAGCCTGGTCGAGATCGAGCAAGCCGCACGCATGTACCTCAAGGGCAAGAACGTCATCATGTGCTGGGCGATGGGGATCACCCAGCATCGCCATTCGGTGGCGACGATCCAGGAAATCGCCAACCTGATGCTGCTGCGCGGCAATATCGGCCGCCCTGGCGCAGGCCTGTGCCCCGTGCGTGGCCACAGTAACGTGCAGGGCGACCGGACCATGGGCATCAACGAACGCCCGCCAGCGGCGTTCCTGGATGCGCTGGAACGTCGCTTCCAGTTCAAGGTGCCCCGCGAAAACGGCCACAACGTGGTCGAGGCGATCCATGCCATGGCCGAAGGCCGGGCAAAAGTGTTCGTCGCCCTTGGCGGCAACTTCGCCCAGGCCACCCCTGACAGCCCACGGACCTTCCAGGCCCTGAGCAATTGCGACCTGACCGTGCAGATCAGCACCAAGCTCAACCGCAGCCATCTGGTTCACGGCAAGGAAGCGCTGATTCTGCCGTGCCTGGGCCGGACCGACATCGACCTGCAGGCCGAAGGCCCCCAGGCGATAACCGTCGAAGACTCGTTCAGCATGGTCCATGCCTCCAACGGTCAATTGCAGCCGCTGTCGAATCAGATGCGTTCCGAGCCTGCAATCCTCGCCGGCATCGCCGCAGCAACACTGGGCAACCACCCGGTGAACTGGAACTGGCTGGTGGCCGACTACAGGCGCATCCGCGACCTGATCGCCGAGACCATTCCCAACTTCCAGGACTTCAACGAGAAGCTCAAGAACCCGGGAGGTTTCTACCTCGGCAATGCCGCTGGCGCGCGCAAGTGGAACACCGCTTCAGGCCGGGCCAACTTCAAACCCAACAGCCTGCCCAAGGATCTGATTCACGACCGCACCCGCGCCACGGGCGTTTTGCCGGATCTGATCCTGCAATCGATGCGCTCCCACGATCAGTACAACACCACCATCTATGGCCTCAATGACCGCTATCGCGGCGTGAAGGGGCAACGCGACGTGTTGTTCGTCAACGAGGCCGACATCATTCGCCTGGGCTTCAAGCCGGGGCAAAAGGCCGATATCGTTTCGCTGTGGGATGATGGCGTCGAGCGTCGGGTCAAAGGGTTCACCCTGCTCGCCTTCGACATCCCTGCCGGCCAAGCGGCCGCGTACTACCCGGAAGTGAACCCGCTGGTGCCGCTGGAAAGCACGGGCGATGGCAGCCACACGCCGACGTCGAAGTTCGTGGCGATCCGCCTGGAAGCGGCGAGCGAGTCCGGTTTGATTCTGGCGAAGTCGGCATAACGCGGCGACGGGGTCTGGCCTCTTCGCGGGCAAGCCTCGCTCCTACGGTTGTATGTCGTTCACGAAATAGGTGCACGACACACAACCGTAGGAGCGAGGCTTGCCCGCGAAAGCGATTTAATATCAATCCCGATACTTCGCGTTGATCCAACCCTTTCAAGCGCCCACAAAAAAGGCCGTTTTTTGATAAAAACGGCCTTTGCGAAGTAGCTAAAGACCGGCGAAAAAACGTTAAGTTCCGCCCATAAAACAGCAACTTATAGAAATGTGCGCAAGTCGTGTTACTCGTCGGATTTCGATTGTCACACCTCTGACACAGCCTCAGGATCGCGCCGTCATCCCCCTGAGGTTCCCCCATGAAGTTCTCCTCGATTCTCTTGTTGTCCCTTGGCCTGGTCAGTGGCATTGCGTCTGCTGGCGGCACCACTGAAGCAGGTGTAGGTGGCGCATTGGGCGGGGTTTTGGGCTCGGTCGTCGGTCAGTCGATCGGCGGCAGTACAGGATCCACCATCGGTGCGGCCATTGGCGGCGCAGGTGGTAGCGCAGTCGGCGCAAACAAACACAGCCGTGGCGAAGCGGCCATTGGCGGTGCGCTGGGCGCGGCAGGCGGTAACGTGGTCGGCCGCAGCATGGGCGGCACCACGGGCAGCCTTATCGGTGCTGCCGCAGGTGGTGGCGTCGGTGGCGCGCTGGGTAACCACATGGGCAAGGAGTACGATGATGAAGACGGCGACCGTCGCTCCTACCGTGACCATGATGATCGTCGCTACTGGCACGATCGCCATCCGGGCCGCGGCCATGCCTATGGCCATCGCAAGCACCACCACAGGTACTACCGCGACTAAGGCCTCGAGCGCCTCGCCGGTGAGTACAGCAAAAATCGCAGCCCAAGGGCTGCGATTTTTTTGCTTTATCCAACCACCAGACGCTCCAGCGCTCCACGCAACCCGGCAGGAATCGCCACCGGTTGATTCGACGCGCGATCGACAAACACATGCACGAAGCGCCCTGCCGCGCAGGCTTCCTCTTCCCCCTGCTTGAACACTGCCAGCTCATACTGCACTGAACTGTTGCCCAGCTTGCCCACCCGCAGGCCGATCTCGATCCGGTCCGGGAACGCGATGGAAGCAAAGTAATCGCACGCCGAACTCACCACGAAGCCGACCAACTCGCCATCATGGATATCCAGGCCACCGACCTCGATCAGGTAGGTGTTCACCGCCGTGTCGAAAAAGCTGTAGTAGGTGACATTGTTGACGTGGCCATAGGCGTCGTTGTCATGCCAGCGCGTGGTGATGGGCTGGAAGTGTGGATAGTCGGTGCGTTGAGTCGTCATCTTCGATTCCTGAGTGGGTTCACCTGTCCAAGGTGAAAGCGGAGTGTACCCATCGCGAGCAGGCTCGCTCCCACATTGGAACTCGGCCAGGCTCAAAAATCTGCCATCACCGCAGGCCCTTGTGGGAGCGAGCCTGCTCGCGATAGCGCCCTCACAGGCGCAACATCAATCACTGGTCAGCAAACCCCTTCCCTGCCGCCGCCAACTCACCCACCAGCCGTGCCGGGCTCCAGTGATCCCCCTGGCGGGTCTCCAGCGCCATCAGACGCTGATGGATGTCGGTCAGCCCTTGCTGGTCGGCCCAGGCCATGGGCCCGCCCTTATCCGCCGGAAAACCGTAGCCGTTGAGGTACACCAGATCGATGTCATGGGCCGACCCGGCGATGCCTTCCTGAAGAATCTTTGCGCCTTCGTTGACCAGTGCCAGCAAGCAGCGCTCCAGAATCTCTTCCGGGCCTATTTCACGACGGTGGAAACCCAGGCCCTCGCTGACCTGCAGCACCAGCGCATCGACCTGCGGATCATGTTCGGCCTGACGGCTGCCCGGCTCATAGTGGTAATAACCATTGCCGCTCTTCTGGCCAAAACGCCCCAATTCGCACAGGCGGTTATCCACCTGGACTTGCGGTGCATCCTGGCCTTTCCCGGACAGCTGGCGCGCCCGCCATTGCAGGTCGACACCCACCACGTCGAACATGCGAAACGGCCCCATGGCAAAACCGAAGCCTTGCAGCGCTGCATCCACTTGGTAAGGGTAGGCGCCCTCCAGCAGCATTTTGCGCGCCTCCAGTACGTAGGTATTGAGCATGCGATTGCCGATGAAACCGTCGCAGTTACCCGCCACGACACTGACCTTGCCCATACGCTTGCCCAGCACCAGCGCAGCTTCGATCACCGCCGACGAGGTCTGCGCGCCGCGAACGATTTCCAGCAATTTCATGATGTGCGCCGGGCTGAAGAAATGCAGGCCCAGCACCTGCTGCGGACGGCGCGTGACCGCCGCGATGGCGTCGATGTCCAGCGCCGAGGTATTGCTGGCCAGAATGGCTTCGGGTTTGAGCAGCCCATCCAGGTCGCGAAAGATGCTCTGCTTGAGCTCCAGGTTTTCGTAAACGGCTTCTATCACCAGGTCGACATCGCGGATGGCTGCATAATCGGCCGCCGCCGAAACACGGGCGATGCGAGCGTCCGCTTCAGCCTGATCAATGCGTTCTTGCCGCACGCTGTGGGCGTAGGTGTCGGCCACGGCTGCCAATGCTTGCTCCAGCATCTGCGGGTTGTTATCCACCCACTGAACCGCCACGCCGGCGTTGGCCAGGCACATGACAATGCCGCGCCCCATGGTTCCCGCGCCGATCACGGCTGCGCGCTGAATGTTGAACGGTGCCTGGCTCATGTTGTTTTCCTTGTTGGCGATCCGAAGACAACCCCCACCATAGTCAGCCGCTGCACTTTTTTGAAATTTATTCCTGTGATGAGCAGCATTCAGCAGATGGATGTGCGTCCCAACCCGCGGGGATTTCCGTGGGAGCGAGCCGGCTCCAACAAGGGACAACTTTCATTCAGTCAAATGCGCTTCTACCCACTCCAGCACCTCGGCATAGGGATAACCTTCCAGCGCCGCAAACCCGGAAATTGATCGTGCCTTGAGTTTGGTGAACAACGGCACGCTGATCCCGCTTAGAAACCGCGTCACCCGCTCAGCCGACGGGATGTTGTCCGTGTGCTGCTCGTGCCTGTGGATAAAATCACCGCACAAGGCTTCGAATTTTTTATCCACAAGTGCCGGTAATGCCGGTGGCTCGGGCAGCCGCGCCACTTGCCCATGACACACCGAGCAGTGCCCGCACTGACGGGGTGCATTGTCGTCGCCGAAATACTCGGCCAGGCGATAGCCCAGGCATCGGTCGGTGGCGAACAGGTCGAGCATGGCGTGGATTCGCGCGATCTCGGTTTGCTCATGCCGAACGAAATACGCATGCAATTGCTCGCTCAGTGACCGGGAATCGAAGTCTGTTTGCAGCAGACTGTAGACCTCGGTCATCTGCTTGCTTTCAAGCTCGATCCAACCCTTTTCCTGAAAATAGTCCAGCGCCTTGACCACCCGGTTGCGCTCAGCCTGATGCTGCTCATACAGCGCCTCGAAACTCACCGTGACCCAGGTTCGCGCGCGGCTGGAGGTCTGGATGATCGCAGCGACGAAATCCCTGCGCTCGCCTTCGAAGCGGGCCAGTAGCGCCTCGGGTTCCAGCACGTATTTGAAGCGGTATTCGGCGTAGTAGGCGTAGCGCGGGGCGATGATTGAACGAAGCTCCAGTTGCACCAGCAACGTCTTGAGAGGGAGCTGGCGAATATTGCTCTGGTCCGCCAGCGGCCCCAACAAGAACTCCCACTGCCCTTCAGGCGCGCAGGCTTGCAGTTCGTCCAGTACGCGGCGGATACCCTCAAGTTCAGGCGTGTCGCCGTAGACGAAGTTCTCCAGCACGTTGAGGCTGTCGCGGTTGGCCAGCACCAGGCAATCGGACGCTTGCCCGTCGCGGCCGGCGCGACCGATTTCCTGGCTGTAGTTCTCAATGGATTTGGGCAGGTCGAAATGCACCACGTTGCGGATGTCGCTCTTGTCGATCCCCATGCCGAACGCGATAGTGGCGACGATGCAACCGGACTGCCCATCCATGAAACGCTTCTGGATACCGTCGCGCTGATCGTGGGGCAAACCGGCGTGATAGGCCTCGGCCTGAATACCGTTGCGGTTCAGGTGTTCGGCAATCTGCTCGGCGGTTTTCTGCAAGGTGACATAGACGATGCTCGGCTGCCCCGGACGCTGGCTCATCCATTCAACCAGACGCCGGCGCTTGTCCTGCCCGCGCACCGGCTCAACCCACAGATTGAGGTTGGGTCGATAGAAACCGGTGGTCACCACATCCTCGGCGGCAATGGCGAATCGGGCCTGCATGTCGGCGATCACCTTGGGCGTGGCGGTGGCCGTCAGCAGCAGGGCTTGAGGGATGTTGAATTGCCGTTGGTAATCCGGAAGCTTGAGGTAATCGGGGCGGAAATTATGCCCCCACTCGGAAATACAGTGCGCTTCGTCCACCACCAGTAAAGAAATCGGCACCTGCTGCAGGAAATGGCGGAAGCGCTCGTTCTTCAGACGCTCCACCGAGATCATCAAAATCTTCAATTCGCCAGACTTGGCGCGGGCCATTACATCGCTGGCGTCATCGCGGCTCTGGGCCGAATCAATACTGCCAGCCGCGATGCCATGGCGTTGCAGGAACGCCAATTGGTCCTGCATCAAGGCGAGCAAAGGCGAGACCACCAGCGTCAGGTGCGGCAGCAGGACCGCCGGCAACTGATAGCACAGGGACTTGCCGGAACCGGTCGGGAAAATCGCCGCCGCCGAACGCCCGGCCAATACCGCGCTGACCGCCGCTTCCTGCCCGGGACGAAACTGCGGATAACCGAAAACCTGTTCCAGGGTGTTGTGCATACGCTGTCACTCCATTGACCGCTGCGGTGAGCAAAGCCTAGCCGGCGATTGCAGCGAGTCGAGAAAAGGTCGGGGCAAAAAGGATACGGGATGATACAGCGGATGCCGCAGGGGCTTGAGGAATCAGGTGACTGACAGATTGCTTTCGCGAGCAGGCTCGCTCCCACACGGGACTTGTGAACGCCGCAGATTCATTGTGGGAGCGAGCCTGCTCGCGATGAACGATAACGCGGTGCACTGTGGATAAATCCGTCAGCAACGCCCTATCAAAGCTTCGGCACGGTCCTACAAAAGAAGACACCTTGTCGCCTATCGCCAATCAGTGACTCAAACCTATAGTCCGGACTGTCGCTGCCAAATCAGCGACTCGGGCTTGGTCACCTGAAAATGAGAGAAAACTTACGCAGGCGCTTGTATGCTGCCGACATCTTTTTGTCGGCACGCTTTATGGCGGCTGTGTTTGGGACGCTTCGGCGTGCCTGGGTTATCTCTCCCTGGTTTGACCAACCTGAACACAGTCCGCCTCCAATCGCTTGGTCACGATGGTGGCGGTTAATCGACAATTAAAAGAGAAAATACCAATGAACAAATGGACTCCGCTCTCCAGCGAGCGCTACCTCCCGCTCCATACCAACCTCACCGACTCGCCGCCCCTGATCATCGACACACAAGCCAACCCGCAAGACATCCTCGAAGCCGCCCTCCAGCGCATCCGAGCCTCCAGCGAATTGCTCAGAACCCTGCACTGCCAAAGCTTCCAGGACGGCGACGTCGAAGACATCCCGCATATCACCCACGCGCTTTACTTGCTGACTCAGGACGGCTGTGACTTGCTCAAAGTCGCGCAGCAGCGCTTGCTCAACTGGAAAGCGCCGGTCTGATATCGACGCTATTTCGTTGCTTCTGCGAAGGGCGATTCGTCAAGCCAACATTCCTAAAAGTAAGTCAATGACGTACATTTGCTATGATTTTTATTGAAACCTCAGCCTTTACCCGCAGGGCCAAAGATCTGATAGATGACGAAGCCTATACATCTTTACAGAATGTACTGGTACGGAATCCATCAGCAGGCGATGTGATCGAAGATACTGGCGGGATTCGCAAAATTAGGATCGCGGCAAAAGGTCACGGCAAACGAGGCGGAGCACGAGTGATCTATTACCACTTCGTCTCAATGTCTCAGATAGTTTTATTGATGATTTACCCCAAGAATGGCCAGCAAGACCTGACTGTCGATGAGCGTAAGGCGTTGAAAGCTGCGATTGAGCACTGGAGATAGACATGAGCAAATTTTTTGACGAGTTGATGGAGAGTGTTCAAGAGATGAACGAAATTCTGCGAGGTGAGCGCCAGCCCTCTCGCGAATTCACTGTCCACGCACTGCAAGTCAAAGAAATCCGCAAGGCTACTGGTCTCACTCAAGCCAAGTTCGCAGCGTTGATTGATGTCCAGCTTGGCACTTTACGCAATTGGGAACAGGGCCGCCGTCAACCTACAGGGCCTGCCAAAGCCTTGCTAAAAGCAATTCATAATGACCCTGTCCATGTACTGAACGCGTTAGCTGAGTGAGCGATGCAGTTCTATTTCAGGACGTGACGCCAACAAAAAAGCCGCCCCGAAGGGCGGCTTTTTCATTGCATCAAACCAACACTTACAGCTTTGGACCCGCAGCCTTGATGGCGTCGCTCACGTCGAACTTCTTGAAGTTCTCGATGAACAGGCCGGCCAGTGCCTTGGCGGCTTCGTCGTAGGCGGCTTTGTCGGCCCAGGTGTTGCGTGGGTTCAGCAGGCCAGTCTCAACGCCCGGAACGGCCAGTGGCACGTCGAGGTTGATGGTGTCCAGGTGCTCGGTCTCGGCACCGATCAGAGCGCCGCTCTGAATCGCTGCGATCACGCCACGGGTGGTCGGGATGTTGAATCGCTTGCCAACACCGTAGCCGCCGCCGGTCCAGCCGGTGTTGACCAGGTAGACCTTGGAGCCGAAGCCGTTGATGCGCTTGATCAGCAGCTCAGCGTATTCGCCGGCCGGACGCGGGAAGAACGGCGCGCCGAAGCAGGTGGAGAAGGTCGACTTGATGCCGCCGCCCGAGCCCATTTCGGTCGAACCGACCAGTGCGGTGTAGCCGGACAGGAAGTGATAGGCCGCCTGTTCGTTGTTCAGGATCGAGACTGGCGGCAGTACGCCGGTCAGGTCGCAGGTCAGGAAGATCACAGCATTAGGCTCGCCGCCCAGGTTCGCTTCGGAACGCTTGGCAACGTGCTCCAGCGGGTAGGCCGCGCGGCTGTTCTGGGTCAGGCTGACATCGGCGTAGTCGGCGTGCTTGGCGTCGTCGATGACAACGTTTTCCAGTACCGCGCCGTGCTTGATGGCTTTCCAGATGACCGGCTCGTTCTTCTCGGACAGGTCGATGCACTTGGCGTAGCAGCCGCCTTCCATGTTGAAGACAACGCCTTCGCCCCAACCGTGCTCGTCGTCACCGATCAGGTAACGGCTTTCGTCGGCCGACAGGGTGGTCTTGCCAGTACCGGACAGACCGAAGAACAGGGTCACGTCGCCTGCTTCACCGATGTTGGCGGCGCAGTGCATTGGCAGCACGTCGGCGGCCGGCAGCAGGAAGTTCTGCACCGAGAACATGGCTTTCTTCATTTCACCGGCGTAGCGCATGCCGGCGATCAGCACCTTCTTCTGGGCGAAGTTGAGGATCACGCAGCCATCGGAGTTGGTGCCATCACGCTCTGGAACGCACTCGAAGTTGGCGACGTTGAGAATCTGCCACTCTTCACGGCCAGCAGGGTTGTACTGCTCAGGGGTGATGAACAGGCAGCGGCCGAACAGGTTCTGCCAGGCGGTCTGGGTGGTCATCTTCACGGCCAGGTAGTGATCGGCGGCCGCACCTACATGAACGTGGGAAACGAAATGCTCTTGCGCATTGTTGAAGGCTTCAACGCGAGCCCACAGGGCATCGAACTTGTCGGCCGGGAACTTGCGGTTGATCGGGCCCCAGGCAATGGCGGCCGAGGTGGTCGGCTCATCAACGATGAAACGATCGACTGGCGAGCGGCCGGTGCGATGACCGGTGCGAACGACCAGTGCGCCGGTATCGGCAAGCTCGCCTTCACCGCGGTTGAGGGCTTCTTTAACCAGATCATCAACACTCAGATCGGTGTACACGGCGTTATTGGCTTGCGTCATGAGGTTCCCCGTCGGCCAGTGGCCGAGTGCTCCAAACGTTTTGTAGTAGAAAGTCGTGCACTACTACCGCGAAAAAAGTGCGCCGGATTATGCCAGAAAAGCCCAAAAAGAGTAGGGCCCTCCCGTCGTAACGGCGTTATTCCGGCACTAACCAGTGAATTTACCTGCGCTGAACCGTTTTAGTGACGGGTATCTGACGGCGTGTCGACACCCGCACCGGCGAACAGTTGAGCAACGTCGGCAGCATCAAACAGGTATTGCTGATTGCAGAACTGACAGTCGATCTCGATGTTGCCACCGTGTTCAATCACCAATTGCTGCGCGTCTTCCATCCCCAGACTGACCAATGCATTGGCCGAACGCTCGCGAGAGCAGCTGCAGCGGAAACGCAGTTTCTGCACGTCGAACAAACGGATCTGCTCTTCGTGATAGAGACGATGGAGCACGGTCTCGTTGTCCAGGCTCAAAAGTTCATCGCTGGTCAGCGTGCTGCCCAGCGCAGTGAGGTGCTGCCAGCTGGCTGCGCGTTCTTCTTCATCCTTGAGGCGGTCGGCGGGCAATTGCTGCAGCAGCATGCCACGAGCGCGACGGCCATCGGCACAGAGTTTGATTCGAGTACCGATCTGCTGGGACATGACGAAGTAGTTGGTGAAGCAGTCGGACAAGTTTTCGCCGTCAAGATCGACGACACCTTGATAGCGCTGACCCCGGACAGGATCGATCGTCAATGTCAGCGAGCCGTCGGGCATCAGGTCGGCAAGCGTGGCGTCGGGAGCAATCCGGTCGGCCTCATAGCGGGCCAGACCACGAATGTCGCGCTCGCTGGAGCACTCGATCATCAGCAACGGAATCGGGCCTTCGGAGCGAGCCTGAAGGATCAGCAGCCCATCGAACTTCAATGTGCCAACCAACAGCGCCGCAGCCGCCATCAGTTCACCGAGCAGTTGCGCGACAGGCTCCGGATAGGCGTGCTTGGCCAGGACTTCAGCGTAACTGAGCTCCAGCGAGACCATCTCGCCTCGGGTGTCGCTGTCATCGAAGATGAAGCGTTGGGTGAAGTCGCTATCCGCTAGATCGGTCATAAGTCTGGGTATCTGAAATGAAAATTGGGAGTTCAACGCCTCTGACGCCGTAGGCCCTCTTTATGGCCCATGGGGTCGGATGCTGTAGGGATTTTCGACGAGCGGCTATTTATCAGCGCGCGGTGCCGTCGGGGAATCCCCCGATATGGTCATTCATTCGACCAATTGCAAGTCTTGCACAGGCAAAGGCCTGAATTGGGGCTACTCGTTACTGCTGCCGCGAAACTTGAACAGATCCCGCCGTTGCTTTTTGCTCGGTTTGCCATCGGTGCTGACACCCAACGCGCCAGCCTTGCGCTGGGCCGCAGCGTTTTCACGCTTGGCGATACTGTCTTCAGTCTCGGCGTACAGTGTCTGCGCTTCCGGCGCGCCACGGCGCACGATCGACAGCGCCTGAACCACAACCGTACGTTCATCGAAGCCAGTGCGGATCACAAACTCATCGCCCAGGCGTGGCTCCTTGCCTGGCTTGCAGCGCTCACCCCGGCAATGCACCTTGCCACTTTCAATCGCTGCCTTGGCCAAGGCACGCGTTTTGTAGAACCGTGCAGCCCACAACCACTTATCGAGACGGACTTTATCGTCCTCGTCGCTTTTTTGTGCCACGGGATTTCCTCGTTCTGAAATATTGGTGAACTGTACTACCGTTTCACTCGTGCCAAGAATTCCACCAACGCGCATTACAATGCCGACATTCCACAAGGTCCCGCCGGGGGTGGAAAACCGGGCCGTAGATATCTGTCGCCTTTTAATCATTATTCTGCGTGAATACCGCGAATTCGGTCACCTGAGACCATCGCGGTTTCCACCGGTTGAGCAATTTTGAAGACATTTGACCACTTGACCGTCATCGGTCTGCGCGAATGGGTGGCGCTCCCGGATCTGGGAGTCGCGGGCCTTCGGGCAAAAATCGACACCGGCGCCAGCACCTCCAGCCTGCATGCCACTGACATCGAGCTATTCGACCGGGACGGCGAACAGTGGGTGCGTTTTACCGCGCACCTGGGCACGGTGATACAACTGCGTCACCGTCGCTGCGAGGCACCGCTGGTGACGATGAAAACCATCAAAAGCTCAAACGGTCACGCACAGGTGCGATATGTGATCAGCACCACGCTGGCCCTGGGTGATCGGGTCTGGCGGGTCGAGTTCACCCTCGCGTGCCGCAAGTCCATGCGCTATCGCCTGCTACTCGGTTCCAAAGCCCTTTCTATATCGCCCAGCCGCCGCTGTACAAGGTCAAGAAAGGCAAGCAAGAGCAATACATCAAAGACATCCGGACGTTGCCGTCGAAAAAGGACTCAGGCTAACAAAATTGCATTGGTATGACGGCCAAGACCAGAGTGAGCCTTGGCTGGGGTTGAACTGCT
>NZ_JBNNVQ010000049.1:0-40478 GCF_050280625.1 Pseudomonas sp. NPDC089569 | reverse complement strand
GTCGTGCTCTACCAACTGAGCTATTCCCGCTTGGCGTCCCCTAGGGGACTCGAACCCCTGTTACCGCCGTGAAAGGGCGGTGTCCTAGGCCACTAGACGAAGGGGACACACTACAACATTCACTCCCTGCTTCGTTTCGCTGTGTGCTTTACGCTGCAAGTGGCGCGCATTCTATGGATGGTTTGAGGGGTCGTCAACCCCCTGATATAAATTTATTTAAATCAATGACTTCGCCCCGCTTTTCGACGCTGCTGCGGGTTTTCCGTCGCCCGGTGTTTGACGCCTATATTCTGGCGCCCGCCAAGGCGCTATAGTCCACTCACAGGTGATAGCAATATGCTGCACTGGTGCCAGCATTCATGTAAGTGAACTGCGGCCGATACAGGTTGTGCCACACTGATCCAACTCGTCGAGCGGTTCTGGCACCTATATATGCCCAGCCACCAAACTCGCACGCGAACCCTATATAAGAGGTCTTACCGGTGACACCACTCATGATCACCCTGCTCGTCATAGCCGGGATCGCATTATTGATCGCCATTGGCTACATCAACCATGTGGTGGAAAACAACAAGCTGGAAAGGGCCCGTACCAAGGTTGAACTCAACGATCGCCTGCGTCGCTGCGGCGAGATCACCGAGACCTTTCCCGGCCAGTTGATGACACCAGGGCTCAAGCTGCTGATGACCCGCCTGGAGCTGAATGTTTGCCAGCGTCTTCTGAACCTGGAAAAAACCAGTTCCAACCTCAAGGCACGGATTACCGAGCTTGAATCCCTGGTTGCCCAGGGCGAGTCGATCCCGGTCAACAATCCACCGGCACCGATCCAGACCGAAGCCAAGGCCAAGGACGTACGCTTCCTGCTCGAAGCCCTGCACGGCCAGATCACCCGCGCCGCACAGGACGGCTTCCTGCCGGCCGGCGAAGCCAAGCACTGGATTCGCGAAGTCCGCCATATCCTGGTGCTGCTGCATATCGAATTCTTCAACAACCTCGGCCAGCATTGCCTGCAACAGAACCAGCCCGGCCAGGCACGCCTGGCATTCGAACGAGGCGTGCAATACCTGCGCAAGCAGCAGGAGCCACAAATCTACGCCGAACAGCTGGAATACCTGGAAAAGCTCCTGGCCCGCGCCAATGCGCAAGTCATGGACCGTATCGCCCCGGCAGAAGGCGATGTGAATCAACTGACCGAGGGCCTCAAGGATGTCGAGGCAGATGCGGACTGGAAGAAAAAAGTGGTCTACGACTGATCAGCGAAAACAGAAAAGCCACCGTTTACGGTGGCTTTTTTTTGCCTGCGATTCACTGTGGGAGCGAGCCTGCTCGCGATAGCGCAATGTCGTCAAACACTGATGTCGACTGACACCCTTCCCTGGCGAGCAGGCTCTCCCTCCCACCAGGTTATTCGCCGCTGGGCATCAAAGCCTGAAATGCCCCACCATTCCCTTCAACTCGATGCCCAGTTGCGCCAGCTCGATACTCGACGCCGCATTCCCCTGCATGGCCAACGAAGACTGGTCCGCACTGGTACGAATACTGGTGACACTACGGTTGATCTCCTCGGCCACCGAACTCTGCTCTTCGGCGGCGGCAGCGATCTGCTGGTTCATCTGCTGAATCAAGGACACGGCCGCCGCAATGCTGCCCAGCGCACTTTCCGTTTGCAGCGCATCGCTGACCGCCAGTTTCACCAGCTCGCCACTGCTCTGAATCTGCTGCACCGACGCCTGCGCCGCAGCGCGCAAGGCGCTGACCAGCCGCTCGATTTCCTCGGTCGATTGCTGGGTCCGCCTGGCCAGCGCACGCACCTCGTCGGCCACCACGGCAAAGCCCCTGCCCTGCTCACCGGCCCGCGCAGCCTCGATGGCGGCGTTCAGCGCCAGCAGGTTGGTCTGTTCGGCCACACTCTTGATGACACTCAGTACTGTGCCGATGTTCTGGATTTCCGCGCTAAGGCTTTCGATACTCGAACTGGCCGAGGTCGCCGAGTCCGCCAACTGCTCGATCCGCGCCATGCTCTGGCGCACCACATGCTGACCGCTTTCGACCTTGCCATCGGCCGTTTGCGCCGCCACCGCGGCCTCCTCGGCGTTACGTGCAACGTCGTGTACCGTAGCGGTCATCTGGTTCATCGCCGTGGCAACCTGCTCGGTTTCTTCTTTCTGGTTACTGACCTCGAGGTTGGTCTGTTCAGTCACCGCAGATAATGACTGCGCGGAAGTGGCCAGTTGTTCGATACCCGCCTGCAAACCGCTGACGATCTGGCTCAGTCCCGCCCCCATCTGCTGCATGGCCTGCATCAACTGGCCGATTTCGTCACGGCGGGTCACTTCGATCGTACCGCTCAGATCCCCCGCGGCAATCTGCTGCGCCACGCTGATCACGCTACGCAACGGCCCCACGATCAACCGGGTGATCACCCAGGCTGCAAGCAACCCGACCAGCAGCGCCAGCGCCGAGGAAGCGATGATCAGCAACGAGTTCTTTTTCAGCTCGGCCTGCATCGACTGGTCTTCGGCGACATAGGCCTGATCCACGCGCTCGACCACCTGCGCCGCGCGTTGATGCAGCTGTTGATAGACGGTTTTTTCCTGTTCCAGCAGGCCGGTGTACTCGACAAGTTTGTCGTTGAAGCTGGCGATATGGCCGCTCACTTCATTGAGGACGGTTTGATACCCCTCATCCTTGACCGTGGTTTTCAATTGCTCGGCCTGGGCCAGCGCCTGACTGGCCTGTTCGATCTTGCCTTGCCCCGCGCTGTCGTCGCCCTTGCGGCTCTTGTCCAGACGCACACGTGCTTCGTTCAAGGCTTGCAGCATCAGCCGCGATACCTGACTGACCTGACCGGCCTGCTCGATGAATTGCGCACCGTCCTTGCCCTCGGAATCCTTCAGCGTGTAGGCGCCGTCATCGGCAAGCCCGGACTGCAAGACATCAAGATTGTTGGCGACACTGGACACCGACCAACTGGCCATTTCCAGGGCCAGGTCCTTGGCCTGGCTCAGCGAGACAAACTCGTCGAATGCCTTGCGATAGGCACCCAGAGACTGCTCGACATCATTCATCACGGGCACATTGACGGCCGACTCGGCCTTGAGCTGGTTCGCCACGGCAATCAGGCCATCGACGCCTTCGTGCAGGGCATCGGCGGTTTTCGGGTTGCCGTGCAAGGCATACTCCTGCTCCAGCAGGCGTACCTTCAGCAGACCGCTGTTGAGTGAAGACATCTGTTTGAGCCCGTCGAATCGCAGGCTGATGGTTTGCAGTGACCAGACACCGATAGCCGCCACCAAAGCAGTCAGCAATAGCACCAGCACAAACCCGATACCCATTTTTTTTGCCATACCGAGGTTGGCAAAACGTCCTTGCATGGCCGAAATCATTGCACTTGGTCCCCCGCCAGAGTCTGTAGACGCAGAGTCGCAACGGCCCTTGGGCAACACAAGTCTCTGGCGTCGGAATAATGGCAAAAAGCTACGAACCCGTCGTTTTCAGAACGCTGGAGGTCGATCCGAAGCCGTGGCACGGAAAAATGCCCGGGCTCGCGGATCGCAGGCACAGGCTACGTTGATACGCTGCCAGTCATTACTCGCCCCCTGGGGACTGAAAGCGGTCATCGACGACAGCACGACGCCACAGCGCCGGGCCTGCGCCTGCACCTGCGCGAAGTCCCGCATCCGTGATCGCGCCCAGATGAACAGGCCGCCCACAGGCTTGCCGAAAACCTCCCATCCAGCGTCTTCGAGCAACTGCAATGCAGTCTGCCGATCCCTGTCCAAACGCTTTTGCTGGCGCTCTACCAACTTGCCGTAGGCACCGTTGGCCAGCAGACAGGCCAGCACCGATTCGCAAAATCCCGACGCCCCCATGCTGCTGATCATCTTGACCTCGGCCAGTCGTCCGATCACTGCCTGGTTTGCCAACACAAACCCGACCCGCAAGGAACTGCTGAGGGTTTTGGAGTAACTGCCAATGTAGATCACACGCTCATCCAATGCCGCCAGACGTTTGCCGGGGCCGCTGCACAAGTCCGCATAGACATCGTCTTCGATCACCAGCAGCCCGTACTCCCTGGCCAGTTGCAGTATCCGCTGTGCGACCACCGGTGCCAGGCTGCAACCGGTCGGGTTGTGATGGAAGCTATTGATGAACAATCCACGAGGCCGGTGTTCGTGCAGCAATGCCTCCAATGCGGCTACATCCGGCCCGTGCGGGGTGCGCGAGACTTCGAGCATTTTGATGCCCTGCAACCTGAGCAGTTCGAACAGCAGGGGATAACCGGGGCTCTCCACCACCACGCAATCACCCGGTTTGAGCAACGTGCGCACAATCAAATCCAAACCCTGACTGGCCCCCGCGGTCGTCAGGATGCGACTGTCCCGGGCATGGATGTCCAGTCGATCAAGTCGCTTGAGAATCTGCTGGCGCAAGGCAGGCAAGCCCAATGGCGAGCTATAGCTGAACAAGCCAGCCATGTCGGTGCGACTGACCTGGCGGATGGCATACGCAAGGTCGTCCGTCTCGCGCCAACCTTCAGGGAGACTGCCGCCGCCCAGTTGCAACTCGCACAAGGGTGGGCATTGATTGATGTCTGCGCCTGCAAATCCCGAGACATCCTGTTGTCCGGGGGCGAGCGATGCTGGTACAGCCACAACGAAACCGCTGCCACGGCGCGACGCCAGAACGCCTTGCGCGGTCAGGCGCTCGCAGGCTTCGACGACGCAAGACTGATTGAGCAGGTTGATACGTGCGATTTGTCGTACCGAAGGCAAGCGTGCCCCCGGTACTACCTTGTTGCAACGGATCCAGCCGTGCAGCGCGTCGACGATTTGTTGTACGACCGGCACCTGGGCCTGTCGATCGATTCTCAATTCCATGAGCAAGCCACTCCTGTTGGTTTTGCGCAAACCAGTTAATCACAGGAGCACCGGCCGGGATGTGCGACAACGCCGCTAAAAACCCCGCTTAACATTCCTTGAAACACACTGCCGAGAGCGCCATGGCTCCCTCGAAATCCTTGCCCTGAAAAACGAAAACCCGCGGGAGCGTCTCCTCCCACGGGTTCAGTGTTTACCCGGCAGCGACTGGTGTCAGAACGCTGTAACGCCGCCATCCACCGCCAACGAATGCCCGGTTGTGAAAGCCGCACCGTCGCTGCACAAATAGAGCACGGCACTGGCAATTTCTTCCACTTTGCCGATGCGACCTACCGGGTGCATGGCATTGGCGAACTCGCCTTTCTTCGGGTCGGCTTCATAGGCGCGGCGAAACATGTCGGTGTCGATCACCGCCGGGCATACCGCATTGACCCGGATCTTTTTCTTGGCGTATTCGATGGCCGCCGATTTGGTCAGGCCGATCACCGCATGCTTGGAGGCCGCATAGATACTCATTTTCGGTGCGGCACCAAGGCCCGCCACCGACGCCGTATTGACGATCGCCCCGCCCCCCTGTGCCAGCAGCAACGGCAACTGGTACTTCATGCACAGCCACACGCCTTTGACATTGACGCCCATGATCGCGTCGAACTCGTCGACAGTGCCTTCGGCCAGTTTGCCTTTCTCGATTTCGATGCCGGCATTGTTGAAGGCATAGTCGAGACGGCCGTAGGCAGTGACCACCTCATCCATCAGGTTTTTCACCTCGCTTTCGACAGTGACGTTACAACGCACGAAGGTCGCTTCACCGCCCGCTGTACGGATCAAGGCCACGGTGCCCTCACCGCCCGCCGTGTCCATATCGGCCACCACCACTTTCAAGCCTTCGGCGGCAAACGCCAGGGCAGTTGCACGGCCAATACCGGCTGCCGCGCCTGTCACCACTACCACCTGGCCGGAAAACGTCATGCTCATTGTTCTGTCCTCGAAAAGAATGTTTGCGGGGGATCACGTTTCCCCAGTCTAGTCATGGCACCCCGTGACACGGCAGCACTATCAAAAGGCCGGTTGGACGCCCATGAGTGGCAGTGATGGAACATCCGTACCAACTATCACTGCAACGGATCAACCTGCATTCGCCGCATCAGCCAAACTTGCGGCATCGTCCATGAAGGTCTATCAACAAGGCTTCATTCATCCTGAGTGCCTGCCATGACCTCCCAGACCAATCGCCAGTTCCTGCTCGCCAAACGTCCCGTGGGCGCGGCGACCCGCGAAACATTCACCTATCAGGAAGTACCGGTCGGCGAACCGGCGGCGGGCCAGATCCTGGTCAAGAACGAGTACCTGTCTCTGGACCCGGCCATGCGTGGCTGGATGAACGAGGGCAAGTCCTACATTCCGCCGGTCGGACTCGGTGAAGTGATGCGCGCCCTTGGCGTCGGCAAGGTCCTGGCGTCGAACCATCCCTCGTTCGCGGTCGGGGATTACGTCAATGGCGCATTGGGTGTGCAGGACTATTTCCTGGGTGAGCCGCGGGGCTTCTACAAGGTCGATCCCAACCTGGCCCCCCTGCCGCGTTACCTGTCCGCGCTGGGCATGACCGGCATGACCGCCTATTTCGCCCTGCTCGACGTCGGCGCACCCAAGGCGGGTGAGACGGTCGTACTGTCGGGTGCAGCCGGTGCAGTGGGCAGCATTGCCGGGCAGATCGCCAAAATCAAAGGCTGCCGTGTCGTGGGCATCGCCGGCGGCGCGGACAAATGCAGGTTCCTGCTCGATGAGCTGGGTTTCGACGGTGTCATCGACTACAAGAACGAAGACGTCATCGCCGGGCTCAAGCGTGAATGCCCCAAAGGGGTCGATGTGTACTTCGATAACGTTGGCGGCGATATTCTCGACGCGGTATTGAGTCGCCTGAACATGAAGGCGCGGGTGGTGATCTGCGGCGCCATCAGCCAGTACAACAACAAGGAAGCGGTCAAGGGCCCGGCCAACTACCTGTCACTGCTGGTCAACCGCGCCAGGATGGAAGGCTTTGTGGTGATGGACTACGCCGCACAATTCGCCAGCGCCGGGCAGGAAATGGCCGGCTGGATGGCCAAGGGGCAGCTCAAGAGCAAGGAAGACATTGTCGAAGGCCTGCAAACCTTTCCGGAGACGCTGATGAAATTGTTCAGCGGAGAGAACTTCGGCAAGTTGGTGCTGAAGGTGTAAAAGCTTCGCGGGCAAGCCTCGCTCCTACAGGTCCGACTACCACGACCTGTAGGAGCGAGGCTTGCCCGCGAACGATTGTGCAGGCGCTGTTTATGCCAACTCTGCAACCACAGCTGCCAATGCCTTGGCCGGATCCGCCGCCTGGCTGATCGGACGGCCGATCACCAGATAGTCGGAACCGGCTTGCAGCGCCTGGCGCGGGGTGAGGATGCGGCGCTGGTCGTCCTGGGCGCTGCCGGCCGGACGAATCCCCGGCGTCACCAGTTGCAGCGACGGATGGGCAGACTTCAGCGCCTGGGCCTCCAGGGCCGAGCACACCAGACCATCCATCCCGGCCTTTTCCGCCAGGGCCGCCAGGCGCAGCACCTGCTCCTGGGGTTCGATATCCAGGCCGATGCCGGCCAGGTCCTCACGCTCCATGCTGGTCAGCACGGTCACGCCGATCAGCAAGGGTTGCGGGCCGCTGCGTTTATCCAGCTCTTCACGGCACGCAGCCATCATGCGCAGGCCACCGGAGCAGTGCACATTGACCATCCACACGCCCATTTCCGCCGCTGCCTTGACCGCCATCGCGGTGGTGTTGGGAATGTCGTGGAACTTGAGATCCAGGAACACTTCGAAACCCTTGTCGCGCAGGGTGCCGACGATTTCCGATGCGCAACTGGTGAACAGTTCCTTGCCGACTTTGACCCGGCACAGTTTCGGGTCCAACTGATCGGCCAGCTTCAGTGCGGCGTCACGAGTGGGGAAATCCAGGGCGACGATGATAGGAGTCTGGCAGGCGGACATGAGCGGGCTCTCAGGCAAGTCGAAATCGGCGCGCATTGTAGCGGAAGCGACGCCACAGCGGGACCCGATGATCGGCAAATCGTCGAGAACGTTCAGGCAAGACTAGCTCTTGAAGAGTTTGTGTCGAATCGGATACATGTCTGACACGTCCACAACACCCTTGTCCGCTAGCCTCGCCTACCGCAACAACTCCCTACAGCACTTCCCGCCTCAGGGCCGGACGCCTATGCTGAAGCCACAACCTCGCGGCCTATCTTTGTGGTTGGCAGCCTCTCTGGCAGATGAACGCACGCATGCACAACACCCACACACCTGTGAACGACGACCAAAAAGCGCCAGGCGACGACAAACGCTGGAGCATTCGCGCCCTGATCGTCGACGATGACGTCCCGATCCGTGAGTTGATGATCGATTACCTGGCCCGGTTCAACATTCACGCCAGCGGCGTCACCGATGGCGCCGCCATGCGCCAGGCTCTGCAAGCGGAGCATTTCGATGTCGTGGTGCTCGACCTGATGCTGCCCGGCGAGGATGGTTTGTCGCTATGCCGCTGGTTGCGCGCCGAGTCGGACATCCCGATCCTGATGCTCACCGCCCGTTGTGAACCCACCGACCGGATCATCGGTCTGGAGCTGGGCGCCGACGATTACATGGCCAAGCCGTTCGAACCCCGCGAGCTGGTGGCACGTATCCAGACCATCCTGCGCCGGGTGCGCGACGACCGCACCGAACAACGGGCGAACATCCGTTTCGACAACTGGCGCCTGAACAGCGTGCTGCGCCAGCTGATCGCCGACGATGGCCTGGTGGTGCCGTTGTCCAACGCCGAATTCCGCTTGCTCTGGGTGTTCATCGAGCGACCGCGCCGGGTCCTGAGCCGCGAACAATTGCTGGATGCTGCCCGCGGTCGCTCGATCGAAGCCTTCGACCGCAGCATCGACCTGCTGGTATCGCGCCTGCGCCAGAAACTGGGCGATGACCCCAAGGCACCGCAACTGATCAAGACCGTGCGCGGCGAAGGCTACCTGTTCGATGCCCGGGACATCGGCTGATGCGTGGGCGCTTCGATACGCTGTTCGGCCGCCTGTTCGGGGTGTTGCTGATTGCGATTGTCCTGGCGCATCTGCTGGCCTATGCCTGGTTCCGCCATTACGGCCCACCGCCCCCGCCTCCCCCTGCGCCGGAGTTTTCCGAAGGTTTCGAGGGCAAGCCCCCGCCCATGGATCCTCGTTTCGCCAAGCGACCACCGCGGCCCTGGTTTGGCGGGCCGATAGTGCCGCTGACCTTTCAATTGATCTCGCTGATCATCGCCGCCTGGTACGGTGCCAAGTTGCTGAGCCGCCCGATCCAGCGACTGAGTGACGCCGCCGAACGCCTGAGCGAGAACCTCGACAGCCCGCCACTGGAAGAGTCCGGCCCAAGGGAGGCACGGCAAGCGGCACACACCTTCAACAAGATGCAGCGAAAGATCATCGAACAAGTCAAACAACGCTCGCGGATGCTCGGCGCGGTATCCCATGACCTGCGCACGCCCCTGTCGCGGCTCAAGCTGCGCCTGGAACAGATCGACGACAACAAACTGCAGGGCCAGATGCGTCAGGACCTGGATGACATGATCAGCATGCTCGACGCCACCCTCACCTATCTGCACGAACAACGGACCAGCGAGGCGCCGCAATGGATGGATGTGCAGGCGCTGGTGGAGTCCCTGAGCGAAAACGCCCAGGACCAGGGCGCCGATGTACAGGCCTTCGGCTATTGCGCACCGGTGCAAGTGCAGCCCATGGCGTTGCGCTCCTGCATCAATAACCTGATGGACAATGCACTGCGTTACGCCGGACACGCCATCATCGCCCTGGAGGATCATCGCGAACAGCTGCTGATCCGGGTTATCGACCATGGGCCGGGTATCGCCGCCGAGCAACGTGAGGCGGTGTTCGAACCGTTCTTTCGCCTGGAAGGGTCGCGCAATCGCAACTCCGGTGGCGTTGGCCTGGGCATGACCATCGCCCGCGAAGCGGCTGAACGACTGGGCGGGCAATTGAACCTGGAAGAAACCCTCGGCGGCGGATTGACCGCGGTCATTCGATTGCCGCGCACCTGAAGCCAGCACCTTTCCATTGTGGGAGCGGGCTTGCCCGCGATGACGGACTGTCAGCCAAATCGATGTCGAATGTGCCGGCGCCTTCGCCAGCAAGCTCGGCTCCTACAGTGCATGTGTACCACCCGGTACAAACCCCATATACCCACGACAACTTGCCCCTTGAGTCTGCATAAGCCGGTGCGCCCACCGGTTTTCCATTCCAGGGAGTGAGACCAATGATTGGTAGCGTCAGCAATTACACGAGTTATACCGGTACCAGCACCAGCAGTTCGATCAGCAGCAGTCGTTCGCAGCAGTTTCAAAAGGAACTGCTCAGCAAACTGGACACCAACAGTGACGGCTCGGTGGATCAGGATGAGCTCAAGAGTGCGCTGTCGCAGAAAAGCGACGATGGCCTGCTGGTCAGCCTGAGCAAAAACTTCGGCGACCTCGACAGTGACGGCAGCGGCAGCCTGAGCGGTGAGGAAATGGCGGCAATGGCCCCTCCACCACCGCCCCAGGATCAGGCACCGAACACCGACCTGGCTGATGCCCTGATCAGCGCCCTGGACGCCAATGGCGACGGCGCCATCAGCAGCGATGAGCTGAGCAACGGCCTGACCAGCGCCGGCAGCAGCGCCGACAGCTCGCAGGTTTTCTCGGCGCTGGACAAGAACAAGGACGGCACCGTCAGCCAGGATGAACTCGCCGCCAGCCTCGCGCCGCCACCACCGCCACCGCAACAGGTGTCCAGCGACGAACTGTTCAGCAGCCTCGATGCCGACGGCGATGGCAGTGTCAGCGCCACCGAACTGTCCAGTGCATTGCAGACCTCCGGCTCATCGACCAGCACCGACACCAGCGCCGCATTGCTCAAGGTGCTGGACAGCGACAGCAGTGGCGGCGTCAGCAGCGATGAACTCAAGGCGGCCCTGCAAGCCGGGCGCGAGCAAAACAGCGACAGCGCCACGGCTCAATCGGCCACCCGCGAAGCCCTGGACAAAATGATCGCCAACCTGAGCAAGCAGTATTCGCTCGACAGCGTGGCGAGTGCGGGCAAATACGTGAACGTGGCGACCTGAAGTCCTACCCGAAACAAATGTGGGAGCAAGCCTGCTCGCGATGGCGGCGTGTCATTCAACCTGTATGTCGACTGATACGACGTTATCGCGAGCAGGCTCGCTCCCACAGGAATCCGCGTGAACCGCGGACTCAGCGCTTGCGCAGAATCACGCTGCCGATCGAGTAACCGGCACCGAACGAGCTGAGCACCGCCAGGGAACCGGCCGGGAGGTCGTCCTGGTTCTTGTGGAACGCAATCACCGAACCTGCCGAACTGGTGTTGGCGTAGGTGTCGAGGATGACCGGCGCTTCCTGTTCGGTGGCATCGCGGCCCAGCAGTTTCTTCACGATCAGGTGGTTCATGCTGAGGTTGGCCTGGTGCAGCCAGAAACGCTTCACGTCACTGACGTTAAGCTTGTTTTCCTCCAGGTGCTCACCGATCAGCTCGGCAACCATCGGGCAGACTTCCTTGAACACCTTGCGACCTTCCTGGACGAACAGCTTGTCCCGGGCACCGATGCCCTCTTCCGCCGCACGGTTGAGGAAGCCGAAGTTGTTGCGGATGTTGTTGGAGAATTTGGTCAGCAACTTGGTGCTGACCACATCGAACTGGTACTTGGACGTGGCCAGGTCCGCGCGTTCGATAATCACCGCAGTGGCGGCATCGCCGAAGATGAAGTGGCTGTCGCGATCGCGGAAGTTCAGGTGGCCGGTGCAGACCTCCGGATTGACCATCAGGATCGCCCGGGCCTGGCCCAACTGGACGCTGTTGGCGGCGGTCTGGATACCGAAGGTCGCCGAGGAGCATGCCACGTTCATGTCAAAACCGAAGCCCTGAATGCCCAGCGCTTCCTGGACTTCGATGGCGATGGCCGGGTACGCACGTTGCAGATTGGAGCAGGCGACGATCACACCGTCGATATCCGCTGCGGTCTTGCCGGCGCGTTGCAGGGCCTGTTCGGCAGCACCGATGGCCATCTGGCAGAGCACCGACCATTCGTCGTTCGAACGTTCGGGCAGGCGTGGCGCCATGCGCTGCGGGTCGAGGATGCCGTCCTTGTCCATGACAAAGCGGCTCTTGATGCCTGAGGCTTTTTCGATGAACGCTGCGCTGGACTCGGTCAACGCCTCGACTTCACCGCGCGCGATGGCGTCGGCATTGTCGGCATTGAATTGCGCCACATAGGTATTGAAAGACTGCACCAGCTCTTCGTTGGAGATGCTGTTGGCCGGTGTGAAAAGGCCGGTGCCGCTGATGACGACGTTATGCATGGTCGTGTCTCTGATCTGTTCAGGCAGAAAGTATTGGCACCGACGTACCAACACATAAAGGGTCTATTCCCATCCCGGGGACGCAAACCTGGCATCGTTTTATTCCATCGCGCGACCCTGCCATTGGCTCTCGGTCACGAAAGCGACGCTTATGGTCGCGAAGTTTGCCATAAACAATGGATTCTGGCGCTTTTTTGCAGCAACAACGATCCCTGTAGGAGCGAGCAAGCTCGCGATGGTCGTCAACGATAACGCTGGCAGCCTGACACCCAGCGGTGTCTGGACCTCCATCGCGAGCTTGCTCGCTCCTACAGGGGGCGGTGAATGTCAGGGTTCGACTTGCGACCATTGCTTGTTCAGGCGTTTGTCCGAGATCGGCACCTTGGTCCCCAGCTGCTGGGCGAACAGCGAAACCCGGTATTCCTCCAGCCACCAGCGATAAAGCTCCAGCTGCGGATCGCGCTTGCCTTCCTGGGCGTGTTTGCCGGCGCGGGTCTGGTATTGCGTCCACAGGCCGGACAATTCGCCGCTCCAGACCCGATCTCGCTGCACCTGTGCGCCGATTTTCTCGAAGCGCTGCTCGACTGCCTTCAAATAGCGCGGCAGCTCCTTGAGCCACAGCATCGGCGTTTCACGGACAAAGCCGGGATAAACCAGTTGGCTCAGCTGCTGCTTGATGTCGTTCAGGGCCACGGCTTGCGCCAGGTCGATCTTGCCCTTGAAGCGCTTTTGCAAGCCATGCCAGAGCTTGAGGATGTCCAGGGTCAGCTTCGCCACGCGCTCGGCGTGTTCGGTCCAGGCACCGCGCTTGCGTTCAGCCAGTGACGCCAGAGCGGCACCGTCACGGGGCAACGGGTCTTCGCCTTCGAGAATGCAACTGTCGAGACTGGCCAGCAGAATGTCTTCGACCAGCGCATCAACTCGCCCCATGTCGCGGTACAGCAGACCCAGTTCGGTCAGGCCCGGCAATTTGCCGCGCAGGAACTTCGCCGATTCCGCCAGTTGTTGCATCAACAGGCGCTGCAAGGCACGACGATGCTGGAATTCGGCTTCGGCCGGCGTTGAGAAACGTCCTTCCTTGACCGTACCGCCCTCTTCCACCAGCGCCGGGTACACCGTCATGGACAGTCCGGCGATCTTCTGCTGGGTTTTCTCGGCGACGGCGGCAAACACCTTCGGCTCGACCGGCTGCTGGCTTTTCGCGGTTTGCGGGACGGCCAATGCGGCCTGGCTGGCCTCTGCGAAACGAGCCGTCAGCTCGGCCAGATCGCGGCCTTCACCGAGGAACTTGCCCTGGCCGTCGACGATTTCCAGGTTCATGCGCAAATGGCTTTCCACCTGCTGCGCCGCCTCGGCCCAGGCTTCATCGCTGACACGGGCACCGGTCATGCGCAGCAGCTCGCCGCCCAGCGCCTGGGGCAATGAACCCTCGGCGAAGGTCATGCGCTGCAACGCGGCCTTGACGAAATCCGGCACCGGCACGAAGTTCTTGCGCAAGGCCTTGGGCAGGTTGCGCACCAGCGCAACGCATTTGGCCTCGATCACACCCGGCACCAGCCATTCCAGGCGCTCGGGGGGCAGCATCGGCAACAGTGGCGCCGGCACCCGCAGGGTGACGCCATCGCGCGGGTGATTCGGCTCGAAGTGGTAACTCAGCGCCAGTTCCAGATCGCCGATGTGCAGGGTGTCCGGGTAATGCTGGGCTGTGACTTCACTGGCCTCGCGAGCCAGCACATCCTCTTCGCGCATGATCAACAACTGCGGATTTTTCTGGCTGTGGACGCGATACCAGCTATCGAAGGTTGCCGTCTGATGAATTTCCGCCGGCAGTCGTGCGTCGTAGAACGCAAACAGGGTTTCTTCGTCGGCCAGGATGTCGCGACGACGGGCCTTGGCTTCCAGTTCGTCGAGCTGCTCCAGCAACCGCGCGTTGGCCGACAGGCACTTGGCCTTCGACTGAATCTCGCCGCGCACCAGCGCTTCGCGGATGAACAGCTCACGGGACACCACAGGGTCCACCGGCCCGTAATGCACCGGCCGGCGACCGACCACGATCAGCCCGAACAGGGTGATCTGCTCGTAGGCCACGACCTGGCCACGCTTCTTTTCCCAGTGGGGTTCGAAGTGGTTTTTCTTGATCAGGTGCCCGGCCAGCGGTTCGATCCAGTCGGCATCGATCTTGGCCACCATGCGCGCATACAGCTTGGTGGTTTCCACCAGTTCGGCGGTCATCAGCCATTGCGGGCGTTTCTTGCCGATCCCCGAGGACGGATGAATCCAGAATCGCCGCTGACGGGCGCCTAGGTAGTCGCCTTCTTCGGTTTTCTGGCCGATCTGGCTGAGCAGGCCGACCAGCACGGCTTTATGCAGTTTCGGGTAATCGGCCGGTTCCTTGTTGAGACTCAACTGCATGTCGCGGCAGATCAGGCTCAACTGGCGATGCGAATCACGCCATTCGCGCAGGCGCAGGTAATTCAGGAAATTCTTGCGGCACCAATTGCGCAACGGGTTGGACCCCAGCGCCTGACGCTGCTCTTCGAAACCACGCCACAGATTGACCAGTGCGGCGAAATCCGAGTCGGCATCCTTCCATTGTGCATGGGCCTGGTCCGCCGCCTGCTGGCGCTCCGGTGGCCGCTCGCGCGGGTCCTGGATCGACATGGCGCTGGCGACGATCAGCACCTCCTGCAGGCTGCCCAGCTTCGCGGCCTCCAGCAGCATGCGGCCCATGCGCGGGTCCACCGGCAACCGCGCCAATTGGCGACCGAGCGGCGTCAACTGGCTGTTGCGGTCCACCGCCGAGAGTTCTTGCAGCAGGTTGTAACCATCGCTGATGGCCTTGCCATCCGGTGGCTCGATAAACGGGAACGCGCTGACCTCGCCAAGGCGCAAATGCAGCATCTGCAAAATGACCGCCGCCAGGTTGGTCCGCAGGATCTCCGGATCGGTGAACTCCGGACGACCGAGGAAATCCTCCTCGCTGTACAGGCGCACGCAAATACCCGGCTCGACCCGGCCGCAACGGCCTTTACGCTGGTTGGCGCTGGCCTGGGAAATCGCTTCGATGGGCAGGCGCTGGACCTTGGCGCGGTAGCTGTAGCGGCTGATGCGCGCGGTACCGCTGTCGATGACGTAGCGAATACCCGGCACGGTCAGCGAGGTTTCCGCGACGTTGGTCGCCAATACGACGCGACGACCCGGGTGCGACTGGAAGATCCGCTGCTGCTCGGCCGGCGACAGGCGCGCGTACAGCGGCAGAATCTCGGTGTGTTTGAGCTGGGCCTTGCGCAGCATGTCGGCGGCGTCGCGAATCTCACGCTCGCCGGGCAGGAACACCAGCACGTCACCGGGGCTGCGGCGTTCGCTGCGTTCATGGGCGGCGATTTCGTCGAGGGTGGCAAGGATCGCCTGGTCGACCGTCAGGTCGTCTTCGACACGGTTGCCCTCCTCGTCCTGCTCCAGGGTCAGGGGGCGATACCAGGTTTCCACCGGGAATGTACGCCCGGAGACCTCGACGATCGGTGCGCCGTCGAAGTGTTTCGAAAAACGCTCAAGGTCGATGGTCGCCGACGTGATGATGACTTTCAGGTCCGGGCGACGCGGTAGCAGGGTTTTCAGGTAGCCGAGCAGGAAGTCGATGTTCAGGCTGCGTTCGTGGGCTTCGTCGACGATGATCGTGTCGTAGCGTTCCAGGAACCGGTCGTTCTGGGTTTCCGCCAGCAGGATACCGTCGGTCATCAGCTTGATCAGGGTGTTCGAATCGCTCTGATCCTCGAAGCGCACCTGATAGCCGACCAGCGCCCCCAACGGCGTCCCCAGCTCTTCGGCAACACGGCTGGCAACGCTGCGTGCGGCGATCCGGCGCGGTTGGGTGTGGCCGATCAGGCCATGCTGACCGCGACCGATTTCCAGGCAGATCTTGGGCAACTGGGTGGTTTTGCCCGAACCGGTTTCGCCGGCGATGATCAGCACCTGGTGCTTGTCCAGCGCCTTCTTGATCTCATCGCGCTTGGCGGCAATCGGCAGACTGTCGTCGTAGCGAATCACCGGCAGGCTGGCCTTGCGCGCCAGCACCTGATCGCAGGATGCCTGCAGGCGTTCCACCCACTGGGCCAGCTTGGCCTCGTCGGGTTTCTTGCGCAGCTCAAGCAACTGCCGCCGCAACCGGTGACGGTCGGCGAGCATGGCGTGATCGAGGTTTTTCAGCAGTTTGTCGATGGAGGGCGATTCGTCGGTCATCGGGTACGCAATTCGGTCGTCTAGTGGCGCAAGGGCGCGATTGTCGCAGATTTTACGCCCCCTGCGCGGCCGATCGCGAGCAGGCTCGCTCCCACACTGGACTCATGACGGCCACAAAACCGGAGCACATTGATCGTTCCCACGCTCTGCGTGGGAATGCAGCCAGGGACGCTCCGCGTCCCAAAAGCGGACGCAGAGCGTCCGGGGAGGCGTTCCCACGCAGAGCATGGGAACGATCAGTCAGGGCTACTCGTTGTCCAGGCCCTTGCGCCGATAGGGGAACACATCAATGACCTTCCCCGCCCGAATCGCCTCCTGCAGGCTTTTCCAGTAGTCGGCGTTGTACAACTCGCCATGCAACTGGTCGAACAACTTGCGCTGAGCAAAATCGGCAAACAGGAACGGCGGGAACTCTTCGGGGAACACGTCCAGCGGGCCGATCGAATACCAGGGTTCGGAGGCCATTTCGTCTTCGGGAGTACGTGGCGCCGGAATGTGGCGGAAATTGGCTTCGGTCAGGAAGCAGATTTCATCGTAGTCGTAGAACACCACGCGACCGTGACGGGTGACACCGAAGTTCTTGAGCAGCATGTCGCCTGGAAAAATGTTCGCCGCCGCCAACTGCTTGATCGCCAGACCATAGTCCTCCAGCGCCTCGCGTACCTGCGCTTCGCTGGCGTTTTCCAGGTAGAGGTTCAGCGGCGTCATCCGCCGTTCGGTCCAGCAGTGCCGGATCAACACGCTGTCACCTTCCACCGACACCGTGGACGGCGCGACTTCCAGCAGTTCCTCAAGGCACGCCGGATCGAACTTGCCCAGCGGAAAACGGAAATCGGCGAACTCCTGGGTATCGGCCATGCGCCCGACGCGGTCGACGCTTTTCACCAATCGATACTTTTCGATCACCGTGGCGCGGTCGACGTTCTTCGAAGGAGAAAAACGGTCCTTGATGATTTTGAACACCGTGTTGAACCCCGGCAGGGTAAACACGCTCATGACCATGCCGCGCACGCCGGGCGCCATGATGAACTGGTCGTCGGTATTGGCCAGGTGGTTGATCAGCGCCCGGTAGAACTCGGACTTGCCATGCTTGTAGAAACCGATCGAGGTGTACAGCTCGGCGATGTGCTTGCCCGGCAGGATGCGCTTGAGGAAGCCGATGAACTCCGCCGGCACCGGTACATCCACCATGAAATAGGAACGGGTGAAGGAAAAGATGATCGACACATCCGCTTCGTCGGTGATCAATGCATCGATCTGGATGCCACGACCTTCACGGTGCAGCAGCGGAATCGCCAGCGGCCATTGCTCATCGGCGGTGTAGATGCGCCCCACCAGATAGGCGCCCTTGTTGCGGTAGAGCACCGAGGAAAACAGCTCAACACTCAGCTCCGGGTCCTTGCACACCCAGTCCGGCAGGTTCTCGCGCAATTGCGCCTCGAGACGGCGCAGGTCACCCGGCAGGTCGGCGTAGTCCTCGCTGAACCGGTAGTCGGCAAAGATGCTCGCCAGCATGCCCGACAACTGGCCCTGGGGCTTGTAGGTACGGGTTTGCGCAGCACGGGCCCGGCGCAGGCTTGGCCGGGTGGTATGGATGAACATGCAGCCGTCGCTGATCAGGTCATGACTGAACAGGCCGCAGAAAATCGAGTTGTACCAGGTCTCGGACAACTCATCGTCAAAACGCAGATCGATCAGGCTGATGTAGGCGCTCTTGACCAACGGCCAGCAGCTGACGTCCAGCGTGTCGGCGTCAAACGCCGTGCGCAGTCGCTCCACGGTTTCGCTGACTTTTTCCTCGTACAGGTTTATCCGCGCCGCCGATGCCGACTGCGTTTCCTGCCACTTGGCCTGCTCGAATCGGGCGCGGGCGCCGTCGGTGATCTGGCGGAAATGCTCGCGGTAATCGTCAAAGCCATCGAGGATCAGGCGAGCGATGTCGGCGGCTGGCCATTGCTGCGGCATGGTGAGACCTCTGCGGGAATTTGTGAGCCCTGAGCTTAGCCAGTGAAGCGGGTGCAAGAGAAGCGTCATTTCGGCCATCTGGCGACAGCCTCGGGCAGCGGCGAAATTTTTTGTCGCTTTTTTTAATCGACTGTTTAGTCAATAAAAGGACCAAGCAGTCGGACATGTCACGCGGGGTCGATTACCTTGCAGGCCTTGTATTCCCTGCGATGGGGATCCATCCCCTCGTTCGCTGTCGCGGAGCCGGATCGAATACGCCCTCGCCAATAGGCTGTTCTTGCGAAAAAACCGGCCTTACCAAAGTAGTAGCGCTTTGATATACAGCGCGCTTTCACCCGCCTTATAAAAAGATCCCCGGTTCACGAGGACGCCCCCAAAAAACACCCAAGGAGCATTTCATGTCGATAAGGAACATGCGCATAGGTTTGCGCGCCAGTCTGAGTTTTGCCGTTTTGGCCGGTCTGTTGGTCGTCGTTGGATTCTTCGGCCTCGGGCAAATGGCAACGCTTCGCGAAAGTGCGAGGGTCATTGAAGAGTTCTGGATGCCGAACATCGAAAGCATCCATGACGCAGCGGCCAACATCGCCACCATCCGCCTGGAAGGCTTGCGTCTGGTTGCCAACAGCCAGGCCGCCAGCCGGGAAAAAAGCAAAGGCATCATCACGGCCCAGCGCCAGGAGTTGCTCAAGCGCCTTGACGATCAAAAAACCCGGACGTCCGGCGACCGTCAACAGGCCATGCTGGCCAGCCTGAATGCCACCGTCATCAAGTACCTGGCCCTGGTCGATCAGATCATTGCCCAGATCGACTCCGGTCAGACAGAACAAGCCTATGCCCGGCTCAACAATGAGTTGGCGCCGCTGGGCAGCGAGCTGGACCGGATTCTTGAAGGCATGATCGATTTCAGCCAGCAAGGGGCCGACGCCGCCTCCAATGCCTCGGCCCAGATGTATCAGCGTGCCCTGTGGATTGTCGGCACGATCATCATCGCGGCCTTGATCGCCACACTGTTGCTGGCATGGCTGCTGACCCGCAGCATCACCGGGCCGATCAATCAGGCACTGGACGTCGCCCGCCGGATCGCCTCGGGGGACCTCAGCGGCCGGATTGCCGCCGAGGGCAAGGACGAGGCCGCGCAATTGCTCGGTGCACTGGCCGACATGCAGGGCAACCTGCGCGCCACCATCGGCAACATCAGCGACTCCGCCAAACAACTGGCCTGTGCTGCCGAGGAGATGAGTTCGGTGATGGAACAAAGCACCCGTGGCCTGCAACAACAGAACGACCAGATCGAAATGGCCGCCACCGCGGTCACCGAAATGAGCACGGCAGTGGATGAAGTCGCGGCCAACGCGGTGTCCAGCGCCGAAGCGTCCCAGGCCTCGAACGAGGACAGCCAGCACGGTCATGCTCAGGTCAGCGAAACCATCGCTTCGATCCAGGGGCTGGTCAACGAGGTGCTCGATGCCTCCGGGCAGGCTGAAGGCCTCGCGGTACAGGCCCGGGACATCAGCAAGGTACTGGAAGTGATTCGCGGCATCGCCGGCCAGACCAACCTGCTGGCCCTCAACGCCGCCATCGAAGCGGCGCGGGCCGGTGAAGCCGGACGCGGATTTGCCGTCGTGGCCGACGAGGTGCGCTCGCTGGCTCAGCGCACGCAAGACTCCACCGAAGAAATCGAGTTGATGATCAACAATATCCAGCAAGGCACCGGGGCCACGGTCGGCGCGCTGCAGAGCAGTGCCGAGCAGGCCGGCCAGACGCTGCGCCGGGCCAACAGCGCAGGGCAAGCCCTGGAAAAAATCACCGCGTCCATCTCACAAATCAACCAGCGCAATCTGGTGATCGCCAGCGCCGCCGAACAGCAGGCGCTGGTGGCCCGGGAAGTCGATCAGAACCTGGTGAACATCCGCGACCTCTCGACCCAGACCGCCGCCGGTGCAACCCAGACCTCCGCCGCCAGCCAGGAACTGTCGCGACTGGCCATCGACCTCAACACGCTGGTATCACGCTTCGTGGTGTAACCGCACAAACCGCTGGCGCCGGAATTCGATGCCCGTTTTCCGGTTGCTATCGATCAGGCTCTCGGCAACACTCTCGCCCCGAACAAGGAGAGCGTGTGCCGTGAACCCCATCGATATCTTCCGTTTACTGTCGCTGGCGGCCATCTGGGGCGCGAGCTTTCTGTTCATGCGCATCATCGCGCCGGTGATTGGCAGTATTCCTACCGCTTTTTTCCGGGTATCGATTGCCGCTACCGGATTGCTGGTGATTCTTGGGCTGATGCGTATCAGCTGGGATTTCAAAGGCAAACTCAAGACCGTGATGCTGCTCGGCGTCATCAACTCAGGTATTCCGGCGACCCTGTACTCGGTTGCCGCGCAGGTGCTTCCCGCCGGCTATTCGTCAATTTTCAATGCCACCACGCCGCTGATGGGCGTGCTGATCGGCGGCCTGTTTTTCCATGAAAGACTCACCGCCGCCAAACTGTCTGGCGTATTTCTCGGGCTGTTCGGGGTCGGCGTGCTGACCCGCGCGGGTCCGGTGGCATTCGATATCGGGTTGTTGATGGGTGCCGTGGCTTGCCTGCTCGCCACCACGTGCTACGGGTTTGCCGGATTCCTCGCCCGCCGCTGGCTCGATCAGGCCGGTGGTCTCGATAGCCGTTTGTCGGCACTGGGCAGCATGCTCGGCGCGACCTTGTTCCTGTTGCCACTGTTCGGCTACAGCGTGTTCAGCCAACCACCGGCAAGCTGGGGCGGCTGGAGCGTGTGGCTGTCGTTGCTGGGCCTGGGGCTGGGCTGCACGGCGTTTGCCTACATCATTTACTTCCGCCTGCTGAGCTCGATCGGTCCGGTGAAATCGATGACCACGACCTTTTTGATTCCGCTGTTCGGGGTGTTGTGGGGAGGACTGTTTCTCGATGAGCCGCTGTCGATGGCGCATGTGTATGGCGGGCTGTTGATTGCCGTGGCGTTGTGGCTGGTGTTGAAGCCGGCGGCGGTGAAAAAGGTTGAAACGCTAGCCCGGTAGCTTGTGTTGTTAGTGCAATTGCCATCGCGAGCAGGCTCGCTCCCACAGGTATAAGCGCTCCGTGTGGGAGCGAGCCTGCTCGCGATGGCGTCGCCCGAAACATCAAAGGGCTGACTGACTCACCTCCCCATCCACCAACCGCCGAATCCCCAGCGGATTTGCATTCTGCAAGGCCTCGGGCAGCATCGCATCCGGGTAGTTCTGGAAGCACACCGGCCGCAGGAAGCGCTCGATGGCCAAGGTACCGACCGACGTGCCCCTGGAATCCGATGTCGCCGGGTACGGCCCACCGTGAACCATCGCTTCGCAGACCTCGACACCGGTCGGATAGCCATTGAACAGAATCCGCCCGACCTTTTCCTGCAGCAGCTCGGCCAGCCAGCGGTACTGCGGCAATTCATCGGCTTCACCGATCAAGGTCGCCGTCAGTTGCCCGCGCAAGCCATGCAGCGCCGCGGCCAACTGCGCCTGATCCTCGACCTCGATGACAATGGTCGTCGGCCCGAACACTTCTTCCTGCAGCAGTTCATCGCCCTTGAGCAACAGGCTGACATCGGCCCTGAATACCTGCGGTTGCGCCTGATTGCCCTGCTGCGACTTGCCCGCCAGGTGCGTCAGCCCCGGATGCTCGTGCAGTTCAGCGAGACCCCGGCTGTAACTGGTCAGCGCACCGGCATTGAGCATGGTTTGTGCCGGTTGTTCATTCATGTTGGCGCAGAACGCTTCCACAAAGGCACTGAACTGCGGCGAGCGCAGGCCGATGACCAGGCCGGGATTGGTGCAGAACTGCCCGCAGCCCAGCGTCACCGAACCGGCCAGTTGCGCGGCGATCTGCTCGCCGCGCACCTTCAGCGCTTCGGGCAGCAGGAACACCGGGTTGATGCTCGACATCTCGGCGAACACCGGAATCGGTTGCGGCCGGGTCGCCGCCATGTGGCTCAGGGCGTTGCCGCCCTTGAGCGATCCGGTGAAACCTACCGCTTGTATGGCCGGATGCTTGACCAGCCACTCACCTACCCCGGCGCCGTAGATCATGTTGAACACACCCGCCGGCATTTGCGTACGCACGGCCGCGCGGATGATCGCGTCCGCCACCCATTCAGCGGTTGCCATGTGCCCGCTGTGGGCCTTGAACACCACCGGACAACCGGCGGCCAGCGCCGAGGCGGTATCGCCGCCGGCCGTGGAAAATGCCAACGGAAAGTTGCTGGCGCCGAACACGACCACCGGCCCCAGGGCAATGCGGTACTGGCGCAGGTCCGGACGTGGCAACGGCTGACGGTCGGGCAATGCGCGGTCGATACGCGCACCGTAGAAGTCGCCACGACGCAGCACTTTGGCGAACAGACGCAACTGCCCGCTGGTACGACCGCGTTCGCCTTGGATGCGTCCTGCGGGCAATGCGGTTTCACGGCACACGGTGGCGACGAAATCATCGCCCAGGGCATCGATTTCTTCGGCGATGGCATCGAGGAACTGCGCGCGTTTTTCCGCGCTCAGGTTGCGGTAGATCGGATACGCCGCAGCGGCGGCTTTCGCGGCGGCATCCACCTCCGCCTGGCTGGCCTGGAAGAAGCTGCCGGGCAAGGGTTCGCCGGTAGTCGCGTCGAGACTTTGCAGCTGCACCGTGCCGTTGGCGCTGCGGCGGCCGCCGATGTAGTTGTGTCCAAGGGGCAATGTCATGTGGGTTCCTTGACCGGCCGACAGCGCCGGTGATTGAAGAGTCAGAGCGCACGCACCTGACCGATGGCCAATGGTTGGGCGCTCTCGCCAATGCCGTTGATCAACGGCGCGCCGAATTCATCGAGGCTGATCTGGAAGCGATCCCCCGGCCGGGTTTTCACACCGTCGGCAAACGACAGGGTGGCGGTGCCGAAGTAGTGCACATGGACATCGCCGGGCCGCAAGAACTGCGCGTATTTGAAATGGTGGAATTCGAGGTTGGCCAGGCTGTGGCACATGTTGTCTTCGCCGCTGAGAAATTCCTTTTCCCAGATCGTTTCGCCGTTGCGCTTGATCCGGCTGGTGCCGACCAGGTGCCTTGGCAATTCGCCGACGCGCAACTCCGGCCCATAGGAGCAACTGCGCAGCTTGGAGTGGGCGAGGTAAAGGTAATTGCGTCGCTCCATCACGTGGTCGGAGAACTCATTGCCCAGGGCATAGCCGACACGGTATGGCAGGCCGTCGTCGCCGATCACGTAGAGACCGGTCAGCTCCGGCTCTTCACCGGCGTCCTCGGCAAACGGCGGCACCGGGAAGTCCGCACCGGGACGCACGACAATGCTGCCATCGCCCTTGTAGAACCACTCCGGCTGCGCGCCGACCTGGCCCTCCTCCGGTTTGCCGCCCTCCAGCCCCCACTTGAACATGCGCATGGTGTCGGTCATGCCGGCTTCGACCGCGCCATCGTGCTGGTGCATTTTGTCCCGCGTCGAAGCGCTGCCCAGGTGCGTCAGGCCGGTGCCGCTGATCAGGCAATGGGCCGGGTCTTCGTGGTCCAGCGGTGGCAACACCTGGCCGTTGTGCAACAGCTGCGCGTAATCCGGGCCAGGCTCGGTGCCGCGTCGGGCCACTTCCTCTTGCAGACTGCATTGGGCACGAATTGCCGCTAGAGCCAGTTCGCGCGTGCTCAAGGTGTCTTTGAGCACCTGGACTTGCGCACCCTCGACCAGCCCGACCTGGCGCTGCCCGGCAGTGTTTTCAAATTGAATCAGGCGCATGTCGGCCTCCCGAAAGTCGTGGACGGCGCCGCGCGTTGGCGGCGCCCAAGGGTCATTCGATGATGTTGAAGTCGCTCAGGTATTCATCGGAGATTTCCAGGCCCAGGCCCGGTTTGTTGTCGTCGAGCTGGATGTAGCCGTTGACCGGTTGCGGCTCGCCCTTGAACACGTAGTAAAAGAGTTCGTTGCCGACTTCGACGTCGAACACCGGGAAAAACTCGGCCATCGGCGAGGCGGTGGTGGACATGGTCAGGTGGTAGTTGTGCATCTGCCCGGCATGGGGGATCACCGGCACCGACCAGGCTTCGGCCATGGCGTTGATTTTGCGCGCCGCGGTGATGCCGCCGACGCGGTTGGTGTCGTACTGGATGGCGTCCACGGCGCGACGCTCCAGCAGGTCCTTGAAGCCGTAGGAAGTGAATTCGTGTTCGCCGCCGGAGATCGGCATGATCCCCATTTTTTTCAGCTCGATGTAACCCTCGATGTCGTCGGCGATCACCGGTTCTTCGAGCCAGCGCGGCTCGAACTCGGCCAGTTTCGGCAACATGCGCCGGGCATATTCCAGGGTCCAGCCCATGTAGCATTCGAGCATGATGTCCACGTCGGGGCCGGCCAGTTCACGCAAGGCGCGCACTTGCTCGATGTTGCGACGCATGCCCGCCGGGCCATCCTTGGGACCGTAGCCGAAGCGCATCTTCAGCGCGGTGAAACCCTGGTTCAGGTAGCCCTGGGCTTCCTCGAGGAACAGATCGAGGTTGTCGTTGGCGTACAGCTTGGAGGCGTAGGTCCAGATCTTCTCCTTGGTGCGCCCGCCCAGCAGCTTGAACACGGGTTTGTTCACCGCTTTACCCATGATGTCCCAGACCGCGATGTCGATGGCCGATATCGCCGCCATGCCGATGCCCTTGCGGCCCCAGGCGTGGCTCTGGCGATACATCTTCTGCCAGATGTATTCGTTGTCGAACGGGTCTTCGCCGATAGCGATGGGGGCCAGGTAGGTGTCGATGATTTCCTTGGCCACCCGTGGTGCCAGGGCGCAGTTACCGATGCCGACCAGGCCGGTGTCCGTCTCGACTTCCACCACCAGCCAACCGTGGAAACGGAACGATCCCATGGCGTCGCCGCGCTCGAACAGGATGTCGCTGGCGTTGGTGCAGAAGTGCGCTTGAGGCGGGACGACTTTGCCTTTCCACTCGAAAACGCGGGTACGGATCGCTTTGATTTTCATGAATACAGTTCCTTGCCAATGCTTGGGATTTGATCAGCCAACTTGAGCCGGTGAGAGTTGTGAGCCAGATGCGTGGGTGGTGCGAAGCCGGGACAGCAGGATGGCGCCGAGGATGCCGACCGCCGCCAGGGCGAACATGCCGGCACGGGGGTCTGCGAACGAGGTTTCCATCACGGTTTTCAGGTTCGGCGCAACGAAACCACCGAGGTTGCCGAGGGAGTTGATCAGGGCAATCCCGCCGGCTGCGGCAGCACCGCTGAGGTAGCTGGTGGGGATGGTCCAGAACAGCGGTTGCACCGACACGAAGCCCGCAGCCGCGAAGCAGAACGCCAGGACCACCGGCACCATGCTCGTGCCCAGCGCCGAAGCGGCGATGCCCAGGGCGGCCATGGTCAGCATGCACACCGCCAGGCGACGATGTTGACCGGTGCGGTCGGCGTAACGAGTGATCAGGCGGGTCACGATCAGCGCGCAGATCCACGGAATCGCCGTGATCAGGCCAACGTTCAGGCCGACATGCCCGTCGAGCAGCCCGGCAATCCTCGTCGGCAGATAAAACACGACGCCGTACACGCTCATCTGGATGGTGAAATAGGCCACGCAGAACTGCAGCACCCGAGGGTTGCGCAAGGCGCTGAGGAACCCGTGCGGACTGTTGTGCTGTTTCTGCGCGTCTTCGTCGGCCAGGGCTTTTTCCAGTGCCTGTTTTTCATCGACGCTGAGCCAGCGGGCCTGGGCCGGACGATCGACCAGATAAAAGTAGGCCGCGATACCGACCACCGAGGCCATCAAGCCCTCGACCACGAACAGCCATTGCCAGTTGGTCAGGCCGAACACCCCGTGGAAGTCCAGCAGCCAGCCCGACAGCGGGCTGCCCAACACCAGCGCCAGTGGCAGGCCGAAGTAGAACAGACCGAGCGCCTGGCCACGGCTCTGCGCCGGGAACCAGTAGGTGAGGTAGAGGATGATCCCGGGGAAGAAACCGGCCTCGGCCACACCCAGCAGGAAGCGCAGCACGTAGAAGGTCTGGGCGTTGTGGGCGAACATCATCGCCGCCGACACCAGGCCCCAGGTCACCATGATCCGGCACAGCCAGACCTTGGCACCCAAGCGGTGCAGCATGTAGTTGCTGGGGACTTCGAAGAACGCGTAGCCAATGAAGAAAATGCTCGCCCCGAAAGCGAACGCGGCATCGCCCAGCCCGGTGTCCGCCTGCAGGGCCGCTTTGGCGAAACCGACGTTGGAGCGATCGATGAAGGCCAGGATGTACATCAGGATCAGAAACGGCAGCAAACGCAGCCGGCTTTTGGCGATGGCACTGGACAGAACCAGGGTGGAATCTGGACGGGTCATGGGAGTGTTCCTTTGCTGCCGATCGATGCCTTGCGGAAGTGACAAGGCGGGCTTTTTGTAGTTGTCATTCGCCTGATCGCAGCGGCCGCAAAGGACCGCTGGCGTTCATTCGATGGAGCGACTTTAGCCAGCGCAAAGGGTTGCGGATAATCACTTATGCGTATCCGGCGATAACCTGGGGTGATCGCAAAAGTCATAACAGACAGATCGGGTTATCAGGCGCCACACAAAAAAATGTGGGAGCGAGCCTGCTCGCGAATGCAGCCTGCCAGACACTTGTGCAGTGACTGACAGACCGCTATCGCGAGCAGGCTCGCTCCCACAGGGGTTTGGTTTGATCGGTAGGAGCCAGGCTTGCCGGCGAAGAACGATGACGCGGGTTGTCAGGTACACCGCGGTGTCCGGCGTGCCGTAGGAGCCAGGCTTGCCGGCGAACAGCGGTGGGTCAGATACACCGCAGCGTCCCGTTCGCGGGCGAGCCTCGCTCCTACAGGCGAACAGCGGTGGGTCAGGTACACCGCGGCGTCCCGTTCGCGGACGAGCCTCGCTCCTACAGGCGAACAGGGGTGGGTCAGGTACACCGCGGCGTCCCGTTCGCGGGCGAGCCTCGCTCCTACAGGCGAACAGCGGTGGGTCAGATACACCGCAGCGTCCCGTTCGCGGGCGAGCCTCGCTCCTACAGGCGAACAGCGGTGGGTCCGATACACCGTGGCGTTCCGTTCGCGGGCGAGCCTCGCTCCTACGGGCGAACAGGGGTGGGTCAGATACACCGCGGCGTTCCGTTCGCGGTCAGGGGGATACCGCGAAACATCAATCGCGGTTGGCGCCCATCCGGCAGGCGATTTCGAAGGCCTGGCGCGTCGCGCCGACGTTGGCCTTGCCCTGCCCTGCGATGTCGAACGCGGTGCCGTGGGCCGGCGTGGTGATCGGGATCGGCAAGCCGCCCTGCACCGTGACGCCACGGGAGAAGCCCATCAGCTTGATCGCGATCTGCCCCTGGTCGTGGTACATGGTCACGACGGCGTCGAAGGCGCTGGCATCGCCCTGGACCTTGAGGAAAATCGTATCGGCCGGATACGGCCCGTCCGCGGCAATCCCCAATGCCTGGGCCGAACGCACGGCCGGGCCGATGATGTCCAGCTCTTCGCGACCGAACGAGCCGTTGTCACCGTTGTGCGGATTGAGCCCGCAAACACCGATACGAGGCGTCTCCAGGCCATTGCGCTTGAGCGCGGTATCGATCAGTCGGATCGCTTCCACCACCCGTTGCTGGCTGAGCAGGCCCGGCACATCGGCCAGGGCCACATGGGATGTCACCCGCGACGTCCAGAGGTTGTCGAGCACGTTGAACTCGCAGAACGGCCCGTGGAAATCCAGCAGCTCGGCGAACCAGTGCAGCTCGTCGCTGTGGGCCATGCCGGCCATGTGCAGCGAGGTTTTGTTCAACGGACCGAATAGCACGGCGTCGGTGGTACCGGCCTGGGTCAGGCGCAGGGCGATTTCAAGGGTATCCAGGCTGTAGCGACCGCCAATGACACTGGCCTCGCAACGGGGAAATTCGCCGATGGCGTCGCCGCGAAAATCGTAGAACAGCGGCGTGTCGTCAACGAACGACAACTGTTCCAGCGACTCCACCCGGCGATAGGGAAATTCCACCCCGGCGATGCGCATGCCGCGACGCATTTCCGCTTCGTCGGCAATCAGAATCACCCGGGCCTTGGCGCGTACCTCGGGCTCGCCCAGCAGGCGCGCGATCAGTTCCGGTCCGATACCGGCCGGGTCGCCCAGGACCATGGCGATGGTGGTTTTTTTCATGCTTCACTCCTCAAGGGTTCAGGCCACGCCCGGTCAATGGCGCAAGGTTCGCAACGGTAAATACGCTGCGCGTTGCTGTAGAACAGTCGCTCCTGATCGGCCACCGGCAGATCGGCGACGATGGATTTGAAACCGCTGTAGATGTCGTCGAACGAACCACACAGGCTGTCCACCGGAAAGTTGCTGGCGAACATCGCCCGGTCGCTGCCGAACATTGCGATCACCTCGCGCACGATCCACGCATTGTCGATGGCGCGCCAGGCCCGTCCTGCCTGTCCCAGGCCGGAAATCTTCACCTGCACGTTCGGCCACTCGGCCAGCCTTGCCATTGCCGCGCGCCATCCCGCCAGGCCTTCGGCGCTGCGATCATTGGGCAATCCGGCGTGGTTGAGAATCAGCGTGATGCCGGGAAAATCCCGAGCCAGCCGTTCGGCTTCAGGCAGGTTCCACCAGGGTGTCTGCAAATCGAAATGCAGACCCAATCCTTCCAGCGCTGCATAACTGCGCCGCCAGTGCTCGTCACTCATCAGGCTGCGCACGCGGCCGAACTGCTCGGGTGACGTCGGCCCGCCGGGTTTGTGCCGCACACTGCGCACACACTTGAAGGCGGCTTGTTCGGTCAGTACCGCGATGGCGTCCGGGTGATCCAGCCAGGCCTGCGCGACAACTGCGTTCGGTACGCCATAGCGGGCGGCCAGTTGTTCGATGAAACGGGTTTCGCCGATCGGGTCCTGCGGGTTCCATTCCGTCTCGACGTATACGGTTTGCACCACGCGATGGTCACCGGCATCGGCGAAGTAATCCTCGGGAAAATAGCGGCGCTTGATCGCGCTGTAATCACCGTAGCGAAACGGGATGTTGGCCTGCGGCGCCAGCCACGGGTGGTCGTTGATCGCAGGGTCCCAGAAGTGATGATGGGCATCGATGATCGGACCGTTCCAGGCCTTGTCGGATAGACGCTCAGCCATGGCGCACCTCGTCGAGACTGATGAACAGCGTTGCCAGGACGAAGACCGCCGAGCACGCCGCGAAGAACCCCAGCACCGGCGCGAAGCCACCGGCCATTTGCAGGATCACCCCCACCAGAATCGGCACCGCGATACCGCCGGTGCTGCCGGCCATGTTCATCACGCCGCCGATCAGGCCGACCCGTGCCGGGGCTGCCAGCAACGCCGGGAAGCTCCAGTAGAGACTGCCCCACATCAGGAAAAACGCGGTCATGGCCAGCAACGCCACCGCAGCGTAAGGATTGCTCAGGGTCGGCAGCAGCAGGAACGCGCCGAGGGCCACCAGGCCGGAAAACGCCAGCAGGCTCTTGACCGCCACGCCACGGCTGACGCCCTTGCGGATCAAGGTGTCGCACAGGAAACCGCCGGTCAGCGACCCCAGTGCGCCGCAGATGAAAATCACGAAGGTTGCCGCGCCAATGCCCTTGATATCGAACCCTCGGGCCTGGGCCAGGTAGCTCGGCCCCCAGGTCAGCAGGCCGAAATACACCATCGCCCAACTGGCCCGACCGATCAGCAAGCCGCTCAGGGAGCGGACCGCGATACCCAGCCCCTTGACTGGCGCACGGGCAGCCTCGGCAGCCGGTGTAGCGCGGCCGATGTTGATCTTCTCCAGTTCCCGCGCATTGACCTGCGGGTGACTGGTCGGGTCATCGCGCAGGTAACGCCGCGCCAGCCAGGCCAGCGCCAGGGTCGCGATACCGGCGATCACGAACGCCAGGCGCCAGGAGTCCAGCGACGCAATCAGGTAGGCGATGATCAGCCCGCCGAGTGCCACGCCCAGCGGGCTGCCGCTGTCCATCAATACCGCGCCGCGACTGCGTTCGCCGGGGGCCAGCCAAAGAGAAATCAACTTACCGCCCGACGGGAACAACGGCGCCTCCGAAGCCCCCAGCGCCACGCGGGCGAACAGCAACGACAACCCACCGGTGGCGAAGGCCGCCAGCACCTGGAACGCCCCCCACAAACCGGTGGACCAACTGATGACCCGATGCGGGCCGAAGCGATCGATCAGCCAGCCGCCGGGAATCTGCAACAGTGCATAGGCCCAGAAGAAGCTGCTGAGGATTAGGCCCTGCATGCCGGGCGAAAGGGAAAACTCATGGGCGATGGTCGGCATCGCGATGGACAGCGACACCCGGTCGATCAGGTTGACCATGGTCAACGCGAAGATGATCGCGAAGATCCGCCAACGCACATTGCTGGCCCTGGCGGTCGACGCCTGCGGGAGTGCCGCGTCGGAGGGCGAAGCATCTGCGCCGGGCAAATGCAGGGAAGCACTGGGACGAGCCATGGTGCGTACCTCTTTTATTATTTTTTTGGGATGTCTTGAGCCGGTGGTGAGCACTATCGAAGGCCGGGCGATAACCGTCTAATCAAAACTTGAAATCAGGCGATAGCTTCGGGTTATGTCATGCCCTGCTTTCAGCAACCTTTCAACGTTGGCATGCCCGCGAACCAGACGCCGCGGTGTACCCGGTGAATCGCGTTATCGTTCTTCGCCTGTAGGAGCGAGGCTTGCCCGCGAACCAAACGCCGCGGTGCATCTGTCGCACCGCGTTATCGTTCTTCGCCGGCAAGCCTGGCTCCTACGGGCGAACCGAACACCGCAGTGTCTATGATGCAACGCGTTATCGTTGTTCGCCGCCAAACCCGGTCCCACAGCGAACCGAGCTATAACCCCAGGCTATCGGTGTATGTATTGTTTTGACTAGACGCGGCGACGGTGCTTTCCCACACTCGGGCCAGGCTTGCGGCTTTCGGGCGCAGACAAGTCGCAAATAACAATTACAAAAACGAGGCTCTTCCATCATGCGAAATGCATTCGTCCGCCGTACCTCCCGTTTGTTTCTTGGCTGCACACTGGTCGCCGCCGGTGCCCTTCCCGCCCTGGCTCACGCCTGGCAACCGGACAAGAACGTCGAAATCGTCGTCGCCGGTGGTCCCGGTGGCGGGACCGACCAGCTCGGGCGCCTGATCCAGTCGATCATCACTACCCACAAGCTGCTCGACGTCAACACCATCGTCCTCAACAAGGGCGGCGGTAACGGCGCCGAGGCCTTTCTCGACATGAAGATGAACAAGGGCGATGCCGAGAAACTGGTGATCGGCACCAACAACATTTACCTGTTGCCGCTGGTGTCCAAGCTCGGCTACCAGTGGCAGGAGCTGACGCCGATCGCCGCCGTGGCCGAGGATGACTTCATTCTCTGGAGCTACAAGGGCGCACCGTGGAAAGACGCCAAAGGCTTCTACGAGGCGGTCAAGGCTGATCCCTCGAACCTGCGCATGGGTGGCAGCCAGTCCAAGGATGTCGACCAGACCCTGACCCTGCTGCTCAACCAGACCAACAACAGCAAACTGGTGTACATCCCGTTCAAGAGCGGCAGTGAAGCGGCGACGCAACTGGCCGGCAAGCACATCGCCGCCAACGTCAACAACCCCAGTGAAAGCGTCAGCCAGTGGCGTGGCGACCAGGTCGAGCCGCTCTGCGTGTTCAGCAAGGAACGCATGAGCTACACCGACAAGGTCGCCGGCGACAAATCCTGGGCCGATGTGCCGACCTGTCACGAACAGGGCCTGGGCATCGACCAGTATCGCTTCCCGCGCACCGTGTTCATGCCTGGCGACGTCAGCGCCGAGCAACGCGCCTTCTACGTCGAGCTGATGCGCAAGGTCACCCAGACCGACGAGTTCAAGGCCTACGTCAAGCAGAACGCCCTGGTGCCGACTTTCCTCGAAGGTGAGCCGCTGACCGCCTACATCGAACAGGACACCGCCCGTGTCACGCCGGTGTTCAAGGAAGCCGGCTGGCTGAAAAACTGAAGTTGCCGCGGCCGCCCACAGGCGGCCGTCACCTGCTGGAGGTGTTTTCATGTCCCATTCTTCGGACTCGCCGGCACTGGTCGGCACCCGTTGGGTCGAACTCGGCCTGACACTGTTCACCACCCTGATCGGTGCAGTCGTAATGTACGGCAGCGCCGAGCAAGGCATCGGCTGGGGCGATGCCGGCCCGGAACCGGGTTACTTCCCCTTCTACATCGGCCTGCTGCTGAGTGCCGCGAGCGTTGCCAACGGCGTGTTGGCGCTGGTGCGCTGGCAAGCCTTGAACGTGGCCTTCGTCAGTCGCAGTGCGTTCAGGCAAGTGCTGTCGGTGTTCGTGCCCATCGCCCTGTTTGTCGGCGCCATGCCGTTCACCGGTATTTACCTGGCTTCGGCAGCATTCATTGCCTGGTTCATGTGGCGTGACAAGGTCCGCGCCAAGCCCTATGGCAAATGGATGATTGGCACTGTTTCGTGCGGCGCGGTACTGGCCAGTTACCTGATTTTCGCGCTGTGGTTCAAGGTCCCGCTGGATGCCGGTCCCGTGGGTGACTGGATAGCGATGGCCGGGAGACAGTTCAAATGAGCGAATTCGATTCCCTGTTGCAAGGCATGGACCTGATCCTGACGCCAGGCCACATCGGCCTGATGGTGGTGGGCGTGCTGCTGGGTATTCTGGTCGGCGTGTTGCCCGGCCTTGGTGCGCCCAACGGCGTGGCCCTGCTTCTGCCGCTGACGTTCACCATGTCGCCGGTGTCGGCGATCATTTTGCTGTCGTGCATGTATTGGGGAGCGCTGTTCGGCGGCTCGATTACCTCGATACTGTTCAACATTCCCGGTGAGCCTTCCTCGGTGGCGACGACCTTCGACGGCTATCCGATGGCCCGCGAAGGCCGCGCCGCCGAGGCCCTGACCGCCGCCTTCAGTTCGGCACTGATCGGTGCCCTGTGCGGCGTGTTGCTGCTGACGTTCCTGTCGACCCGCATCGCCGAGTTCGCCATGTCGTTCAGTTCACCGGAGTTTTTCGCGGTTTATCTGTTGGCGTTCTGTACCTTCATCGGCATGAGCAAGAATCCGCCGCTCAAAACCGTAGTCGCCATGATGATCGGCTTCGCCATGGCGGCGGTCGGCATGGACACTGTCTCCGGCAACCTGCGCCTGACCTTCGACCAGCCGATCCTGATGACCGGCATCAGCTTCGAAGTGGCGGTGATCGGCCTGTTCGGCATCGGCGAAATCCTTTGCACCGTGGAAGAAGGCCTGGTGTTCCGTGGCGAGCATGCGCGCATCACGCCGATGGTGATCCTGCGCACCTGGGCGAAGCTTCCGCGTTACTGGTGGACCATCGTTCGCAGCACCTTGGTCGGTTGCTGGATGGGTATCACCCCCGGCGGCCCGACCGCTGCGTCGTTCATGAGCTACAGCCTGGCGCGGCGTTTTTCGAAGAACCGCGACCACTTCGGCAAAGGCGAAGTCGAAGGCGTGATCGCCCCGGAAACCGCCGACCATGCCGCTGGCACCAGCGCCCTGCTGCCGATGCTGACCCTGGGCATTCCAGGTTCGGCGACAGCAGCGGTGATGCTCGGTGGCCTGATGATCTGGGGCCTGCATCCAGGGCCGACGCTGTTCGTCGAGCAACACGATTTTGTCTGGGGCCTGATTGCCAGCATGTACCTGGGCAACGTGGTCAGCCTGATCGTGGTGTTGGCCACCGTGCCGCTGTTCGCCTCGATCCTGCGCATCCCGTTCTCGATCATTGCGCCGATCATCATCATGGTCTGCGCCATCGGCGCCTACTCGGTGCACAACGCGTTCTTCGACGTGATGCTGATGCTGGGCTTCGGCGCGCTGGGTTATCTGTTCAAGAAACTCGGCTACCCGATTGCGCCACTGGTACTCGCTGCGGTACTCGGCGACAAGGCTGAAGATGCTTTCCGTCAGTCGATGCTGTTCTCCGACGGACACCTGGGCATTTTCTGGTCCAACCCGTTGGTCGGCAGCCTGACCACGGCAGCGCTGTTGATGCTGTTCTGGCCGCTGATTTCCAAAGCGCTGCAAACCTTGGTGGGCCTGCGCAAGTCCCCCGTTGCGAAGGCAAAATCGGTGCAATGACACGGCAATGCTGGCAACGCCTGACATTTGTTGTCAGGCTTGCCGCAGTCCATTTTGCGAGCGCGGCCCATGACCAAAATTCCTGATGCCAATGTGATCCACAGTCGACTGCGTCTGCGCCAACTGCGCCTGATGCTGGCATTGCAGGAGTTCGGATCGTTGCGTAGGGCTGCCGACCATATCGGCATGACTCAACCGGCAGCGACCAAAATGTTGCACGAAGCCGAGGACCTGCTCGGCGTCGAGCTGTTTGAACGCTTGCCCCGTGGCATGCGCTCCACCCCTTTCGGCGAAACCGTCATTTACTACGCGCGCATGGTCTTCGCCGAACTGAGCGGCATGCGCGAGGAACTGGTGGCGCTTGAATCCGGCAACCTGGGCCGGGTGGCGGTCGGGGCGATCCCGGCGCTGGCTTCGGGGCTGTTGACCCGCACCATCGCGACCCTGAAACAAAGCCATCCGCGGTTGTCCATGAGCATCCAGGTCGATACCAGCGACGTGCTGGTACAGGCCCTGTTGCAGGACCAGCTGGACATTGTGCTGGGGCGTATTCCGGCCGGTGCCCGGGCCGAGGAACTGCTCTTCGACAGCCTTGGCGAAGAAGCCTTGTGCGTGATTGCCGGTGTGAACCATCCACTGGCCCAGGAGAAACAACTGGGTTGGGCCGAGCTGCAAAACATGACCTGGGTGCTGCAACAGCATCCAAGCCCGATGCGCGCGATCATCAATCAGGTGTTCCACAATGCCCGGGTCGATATCCCCAGCAGCATCGTCGAAACCACCTCGATCATGACCCTGCTCTCGTTGATACAACAGACCGACATGCTGGGCGTCACCCCGGTGTCGGTGGTCGAAGACTATCCGGGACGCGATCTTTTGGCCGTGCTACCGATCAAATTCGAAGCCCGGCTACCGCCCTTTGGCCTGATTACCCGACGCCACCGCATTCAATCATCGGCGATGCAGGCGTTCATGAATTCGGTGCGGGCCGAACATGCCCTCAGTAAATGAGTTCCCTGTAGGAGCGAGCAAGCTCGCGATGGTCGTCAACGATAACGCGTGCTGTCTGAAAGTACGCGTTGTCTTGTAGTCAATCGCGAGCTTGCTCGCTCCTACAGGGGAAGGTGATTGTTCAGTTACCCAAACAGCCAGTACCCCAACAACGCCAGCACCACCACTGCCAGAACGGGCCGTAGAACGCGGTACGCCTTGGGATTGCGCCGCTTCCATTGCTTGACCACACCGCTGAATTTGTCGCTGGAGTTCTTGCTCCAGGCGTAGGCCTTGTTGATGCCGCCCACGCGCTCGTCGTCAAGATTCTGCGGGGCAGTCGCACGCCCCAGCCAGGCGCTGATGAAGCGGTTGATGCGAGTCATCAAGCGATTGCTCAGTGGCCGCTCCACGTCGCAAAAAAGGATGACCCGGGTCTTCTCGGTTTCGTTCTTGACCCAGTGCACGTAGGTTTCATCGAACATCACATCTTCGCCGTCGCGCCAGGCATAGACCTGACCATCGACAAAAATGCGGCAATCGTCGGAGTTGGGGGTCGACAGCCCCAGGTGATAGCGCAGGGAGCCGGCAAACGGATCGCGGTGCGGGTTGAGGTGACTGCCACCGGGCAGCAGCGCGAACATGGCGCCCTTGACGTTGGGTATGCCGCTGACCAGCGCCACGGTTTTCGGGCACAGCAGCTCGGCCGACGGCAACGGTTTGTCGTACCACTTGAGATAGAAACGCTTCCAGCCTTTCTTGAAGAACGAGCCGAAACCGGCATCGTTATTCTTCTCGGCGGCACGAATGTAACCTTCGTCGAACAGGTGCATCGCTTCGTCGCGAATGGTCTCCCAGTTGTCCTTGAGCACATCCAGCTCGGGGAACTTGCTGCGATCCAGATAAGGCTTGGAAGGCACGCCCGAAAACAGGTACATCAAGGCGTTATAGGGTGCAAACAGCGCCGAATGGTTGACGAACTGGCGCAGGACCGGCAAGCGCGCCTTGCCACGTAGATGGACATAAAGCGTGCTGCAGAGAAACAGCAGCAATAACGACGCTTTCGCGGCAAAGGAAATGGTCATCAACAACTCCTTGGTAATAGACACTTTGCGCAACGCCATTTGCCCGACGCGGCTGTCGGCATGATAAACATTGCCGACCTCGGGAAAAACCCGGCTGTTTCAACATTCAGTGTTGAGGATTGCGCAATAAAGCCCTTCATAACACGCAGCGACTGAACGCGGGCTGACCCGGATCGGCCTGGTGGAGAAAACCGTCCTGCTTCTCCACCGCCCCGCTAGCGAACCGTTACTGCTGGTTTTCCTGATCGGTAAACAGATCGCTGAACAGCATGCTCGACAGGTAACGCTCGCCGGAATCGGGCAGGATCACCACGATCGTCTTGCCCTGCATTTCCGGTGTCTCGGCCAGCCGCACCGCTACCGCCATCGCCGCGCCGCAGGAGATGCCGCACAAAATCCCTTCCTCCTGCATCAGACGCAACGCCATGGCCTTGGACTCTTCGTCACTGACCAACTCCACCCGGTCCACCATCGACAGGTCCAGGTTCTTCGGTACGAAACCGGCGCCAATGCCCTGGATCTTGTGCGGGCTGGGCTTGATCTCGTCCCCGGCCAATGCCTGGGTGATCACCGGCGATACGGCAGGCTCCACCGCCACGGAAAGAATCGGTTTGCCCTGGGTATTCTTGATATACCGCGACACGCCGGTGATGGTTCCCCCCGTGCCGACGCCCGCCACCAGCACATCCACCGCACCGTCCGTATCGTTCCAGATTTCCGGGCCGGTGGTCTTTTCGTGAATGGCCGGGTTGGCCGGGTTATCGAACTGGGCCGGCATGAAGTACTGGGAAGGATCACCGGCGACGATTTCGCCGGCCTTCTCGATTGCGCCCTTCATGCCCTTGGCCGGCTCGGTCAGCACCAGTTCGGCGCCCAACGCCTTGAGTACCTTGCGTCGCTCGATACTCATGGACGCAGGCATGGTCAGCATCAATTTATAGCCACGGGCCGCGGCCACGAAGGCCAGGCCGATGCCGGTATTGCCGGAGGTGGGTTCGACAATGGTCATGCCAGGCTTGAGTTTGCCAGTGCTTTCAGCGTCCCAGATCATGTTCGCGCCGATCCGGCACTTGACCGAATAACCGGGGTTGCGCCCTTCGATCTTGGCCAGGATGGTCACACCGCGTGGCGCAATGCGGTTGATCTGCACCAGCGGTGTATTACCGATGGAGTGGGCGTTGTCAGCGAAAATACGGCTCATGGCTGGGTCCTTGATACAGCATTGAATAGGCGCACAAAGGTATGCCTGTTGCTCGTAGTCGTCCAGTCAGGTCGAACGTCGGCATGGCAGCGCAGTCAATGGCTTTAGATCGCCAGAGATTTACCGCCATGAAACGCCGATACCGCTGGCCTTTGTGGACCTTCGCCGGCCTCGTGTTGCTGATGCTCACCCTGCACCTGGCCCTGCCCTATCTGGTGCGCGATTACCTCAACGACAAACTGGCCGACATGGGGGACTATCGTGGCCAGATTGCCGACGTGGACCTGGCGCTGTGGCGCGGCGCCTACAAAATAAACGGTCTGAAAATCGTCAAGGTCGACGGCAAGGTACCTGTACCGTTCGTCAATGCACCCTTGATCGACCTGTCGGTCAGTTGGCATTCGCTCTGGCACGACCACGCCGTGGTGGCCAAAGTCCGATTCGTCAGGCCCGAGGTGAACTTCGTCGATGGCGGCGCCAACAAGCAGAACTCGCAAACCGGCCAGGGCACCGATTGGCGGGCACAGTTGGGCAAACTCTTGCCGATCACCTTGAACGAAGTGCGGATCAATAACGGCAAGGTCAGCTTTCGCAACTTCAATTCCAGACCGCCCGTCGACATGACCGCCACGAAAGTCGACGCCAGCCTCCACAACCTGACCAATGTGGTCGATACCAAGGGCAAACGCGACGCTCGCTTCGAGGGCAAGGCTCTGCTGCTGGGGCATGCGCCCCTGGAAACCAGCGCCACGTTCGCCCCGCTGAGCGACTTTGAAGACTTCGAATTTCGCCTGCGGGCCCGGGACATCGAGCTCAGACGCCTGAATGACTTCGCTTCTGCCTACGGAAAATTCGACTTCCATGCCGGGCACGGGGATCTGGTGATCGAAGCCGAGGCCAAAAAGGGCCAGCTCACCGGCTATATCAAACCGTTGTTGCTCGACGTTGATGTGTTCAATTGGCATCAGGACGTGGAAAACGACAAAAAGGGATTGTTTCGCTCCGTGTGGGAAGCGCTTGTGGGCGGCACCGAAACGGTATTGAAAAATCAGGGCAAAAATCAGTTTGCGACGCGGGTTGAACTCAAAGGCAGCGTACATCAGCGCGATGTCAGCGCGTTCCAGGCTTTTTTGCAGATTTTGCGTAATGGATTCATTCAGGCGTTCAATGCGCGTTATGAACGACCGAAACCGGATGCCAGTTAAAATTTGCGTGTGACGGTGTAACGACCGGTATCTTCAGCCGCCCTCGGCGATTTCGATTGCCGTTGCAGGAAGTCCCAGCCAAGGCACGCCAGGGCCAGGGATCGGGGCACGGCTTCACGACCGTTGCTGTAGCGGCTGATGCTGCGGGTACTGACCCCCAGCGCCTCGGCAGCCTGATTGAGCGACAACCCGGTGCGGGCACGCCAGTCGATGAAGATCCGCGTGTTTTCATCCGATGCGTTCTGGGCGAGCGCATCCAGGTACAAGGTGTCGGCACCTATCTGGATATCCTGTTCCGGCCACTCGACACACCAGCCATCATCGCCGAGTACGGCAGTATCGAATGCACCGCCGCGCAATGGCTGCAATCCGGGGAAAGCCTGCAGGTCGTGGCTCAGATCAAGGGTCAACTGTTGACCATCGATAAAGGTCAACGCCAGACGATAATCCGGCAAAGCCAGCACCGCCGACAGTCGTGGTCGCTTCATGGGTAACATCGTTTCCAGTCCTCCAGCAATTGCACTTGATGAGCCCTGACCCACGCCAGTGCCTCCTTGATGATCAGCGACGGAGCCTTGCCCACCATCACTTCGAGGGTTTCCAGACTCAGCATGACATCCAGCCCGCCACCGGTCAGGTGAACGTGGGGCGGCGGATGATCCTTTTCCCGCAACTGAATGCGATAGGTATCTCTAAATCGGTATTTGGTAGACATGCGCCGCAAGCTATCGCCAAAATAGCGATACCTCAATACTGGCCAGCGGCCGAAACCGAGTCAAGATGTGACGCCCCATTCAGAGACTGAATAAGCCGTCTGCGTTCCCACTCGACCGGGCAGCGCGTTATAGTCGGGTTTGACTCTTTATTGCGCCGCGTCCTGCCTCGTTCAGGTCGGCATTACCGTTCGAGGATTAGCAGATGAAGTTCGAAGGCACCCAGGCCTATGTCGCCACCGATGACCTGAAGCTGGCGGTCAACGCCGCCATCACCCTGGAGCGGCCGCTGCTGGTCAAGGGCGAACCGGGCACCGGCAAGACCATGCTCGCCGAGCAATTGGCCGAATCCTTTGGCGCCAAGCTGATTACCTGGCATATCAAGTCCACCACCAAGGCCCACCAGGGCCTTTACGAGTACGACGCCGTCAGTCGCCTGCGCGATTCGCAACTGGGCGTGGACAAGGTGCATGACGTTCGCAACTACCTGAAAAAAGGCAAGCTGTGGGAAGCCTTCGAGTCCGATGAGCGGGTGATTCTGCTGATCGACGAAATCGACAAGGCCGACATCGAATTCCCCAACGACTTGCTGCAAGAACTCGACAAGATGGAGTTCTACGTTTACGAGATCGACGAGACCATCAAGGCCAAGAAGCGTCCGATCATCATCATTACCTCCAACTACG